>NZ_JBFUHJ010000233.1:0-8305 GCF_056402455.1 Paenibacillus sp. P4_A7
ACATACAAATGAGCTGCTAATTCCGTCAAAGAGAAATCATTCCTATAATTTACGTTCACATAATCCAGAGCATGTCGAACCAGATTACGACCCGAAGTAGGGTCAGTATTATCTATCTCGTCTCTTATTTCTTTTAATCTCAGCTTAGCATAGGTAAGAACATGCTCTAGATCAGTAAGCCCCGTCATTGATATATTATCCATGAYATTTAGTTCCATATCATTACTGTGCTCTGTCAAATAGCCACACACCGAATATAGTGTTTGGGCGACCGTATTTTTTATCGTCTTGGAGTGGATCCTTTGCTCCTGCACAATCCCAGCAAACATTTCTTCGTATATTAAACCAATATCTCCGCTCCCTGTCGAAATGTAGTTTAATAGTTTTTTCTCTGCATGCTTGATTTGCTGAAATTGCTGTTGGGTTAATGTCAATAAATTCGGTATGTCATGAAAAGTATTAATCGAAGCAGCACCCGTATAGAATCGATGTTCTAAAGCCTCGCCAGCTTGCTGAAAGGATTCAGGTACAGATTCAACCTCCCTAACCCACCCTCCGATTCCTGCTGAAAACAAAGCTCCATCCCATGTATTCGAACACAATTCAAGTAATAATTCCAGAGCATTAGCTACCTTATTCTTCATTACTGTTTCCGATTTTTCACTAAATTCATCCTCTCCGATATTTAGAAGAAGAGTGAACCGTCCAACATCATCAACCCCACTCAGAACCACAAAACCAACATCAGTTTGATTAAATAATTCTGAAGCAACATTCTTTATTGTGGACCAAGCACTATTTTTGAAAAGGCTTACAAAACTGCTATCAAAGCTATCCAAGTTATCAATATCTACTAAGACACATAAATAATAACCTGGCTTCAATGTATCCCATGGTTTTGATTCCCTTATTAGAGCATTTGTCAATTCATTACCATAACGTCCATGAACCCAATCGCTTAACTGCTTCTGCAATACTACGATATGGCCTTCAGCTACTTTTTCGAGCAATGCTGCTTTCTCCCTTTGTTCTTGATGTTCCTTATCGAGTATATTTTTTAATTGAATAAAGACCTCTGCTAGCTTATCTCGCTTTAAGGGCTTGAGAATATATTGGAATACCCCGTGCTCAAGTGATTGCCTAGCATATTCGAAATCACTGAAGCCAGTGAGTACAACGATCTTTACTTCAGGCTTTGCAGCTTTGACAAGTCGAGATAGTTCAAGTCCGTCCATGACAGGCATTCGTACATCCGTCATAATGACATCCACATCATTATGAAGAATATAGTCTAATGCAGCTTTACCATTAATGGCCTCACCACAAACTGTAAACCCCCAATCCCCCCATTGGATACTATTTACTAATCCTCTGCGTATAATGGCTTCATCTTCAACTATAAAGAGCTTATTCACGAGGTTATCCTCCTTAAATATCTATCTGAACAATCGGCAATACAACCGTCACAATAGTTCCTTCGTTGACTTTACTCGTTATTCTCAAGCCGTATTCGTCACCGAACAGTAATTTAATCCGTTCATTCACATTTAACAACCCAATGCTGCGTGATGGTTCATGATACCAATTACTGAAGAGCTCCCGCAGCTCCGTAAGTCTTTCAGTCTGAATGCCAAGCCCGTTGTCAATGATTTGTAAGTGCAACCTATTTTCCTCAATGAACCCTTTAATTTCGATCGTCCCTGCATCTTCCATCAGCTCAATTCCGTGATAGATAGCATTTTCGATAATCGGCTGCAACACCAGTTTCATTGTATTGTATCGTCTAGCATCCAATTCGATATTCCAGATGACATTAAGCTTTTCATTGTAGCGAATTTTTTGAATGGTAATATAGGCTTCCGCATGTTGAAGCTCCTCGTTCAGGCTGACTATATTATGACCCCTATTAATCCCGATCCGAAACAAATCTGCTAATGATGTCATCATTGTAACCGCTTTATCATTTTCGTTCTGTATAATTAGCCAATTAATCGATTCGAAGGTGTTATATAAAAAATGAGGATTTATTTGCGATTGCAGTGCGTTTAACTCTGCTTCCCTCTTCTTCGTTTCCAGTTCCTGCTCTCGGTTCTTAGATATTGTTATCTCTTCAATAAGACCTTGCAGACGATCCAGCATCCCGTTAAAACTACGTCCAAGAATTTCGATTTCATCCCCACTATGTTCCTGAAACCGAGCATCAAGCTCAAAGTTTTTCACACTTCGAATAACTTGCATAAGTGATTCAATCGGTCTAAGGAAGGCTCTAGATCTCTGCATACATACGATGATTAACACAAGCGTCATCATGGAGACGACAACCAAATTATAGATGATCAAATCATATTTCGAACTAAGAAGCTCACTAGCAGGGACTATTGCATGGATACTCCAATTGTTATACGTCAGATTTGTTGCACTGACGAACACTTTATCACCGGAGGTCAAGAGCGGAATTTGATCAACATGAGTATTAATCAATTGCGTATCATTTGAAGAGAGGATGATTCCATCCCTATTCTGAATATAAATAATGCCTTTGTCGCTAATTCTTATGTCTTTGTAGATTTGGCTTAGTAGTGTTTCATTAATATTCAATTTTAAGTATCCGATTGGTAATGCAAATCCATCCGTAAATAATATATTCCCTTTAATTTCATGAATTAAGGAAAGCACATTATTCTGAAATGCATCGGTATGCGTATCCACCCAAGCCATATTCAGATTCAAGTCAGTTGTACTCCAAACATCGCTCTCTATAATATTTGAAGAGGAGTATAGTGGATTTCGGTTCATATCAAATATTTCAACACTGTTTAACCCAGCTTTATAGGTTGTCTTGTTCATAATCTCGTCTGAAATTACTTTTGTTCTTTTCAAATAATCAGTTGTCTGTTCTGGGACAGAGGATGCAAACAGTTGTTGAACATTAGAATTAGTTATCATGTATTTGGCGTTGCGAGTATGTCTGTTCATCAACATATTTATACTGGATGCGGCTTGAACAAGAGGCTGGCGAAAGGATTGTTCCAGTTGGCTTTCCAACGTGTCCACTGTTCTCTGATACAACAGAAAACTAAGTACGATCATCGGTACAATGACAACACACATATAAAATAAAAATAATTTATTGCTAAACTTCAAGGAGTCCAACCATCTGACTCTCGAACGATTGCTTTTATGATCAAAACCAAATAACGGCGATCGGACGTCCATCCCCTTTAAATGCAAAGCATTCTTCATACGCCTAATGCGATGAGTTAATCCTCTCGATGCAATGAGGGCGGTTATCGCACAAATAACAATCATTATGCTTATAGAAAAAATAATGAACCATAATATATTATCTAATGATTTTACGATGTTTTTTTCCGAGACCGCATTGATTAAATACCAATTTGAGAAGCTTGATTTCATATAGATAAGAAGAGTACTGCCAGTAGTATAGCTACCTTCTGCTCTACCTTCTACACTTAAATTTACTTTTGGATAAGGGTTTTCCAATTTTGAGGAAGTAGCGCTCCATGACACCTCATTGTCCGGATCTATCGTGTAGACAAGTCCATCAGTAGGATTATCCGCAAATGAAATGGTTGATACATAACAGAGAACAATAATATCGCTAACTTCATAGGATGATATTTTTTTAGCTAAAATAATCAAGTTTCCTGCTGCAGGCTTCCCTTTAGGCAGYAACTCCTCAGCCCTAAGCAAAGCATATTGGTCGTCCTGCAATTTCTCCAGCTTATCTTCATAGACAGGGAGCTGCTTAAGATCTTCATAAGTTAATAATCCCAATCTCGAGCCCGAGGAAAAGTCTTGAAATTCAGATAGAACAGTCATCCCCTGAATTGCATCATTGTTTGATATGGATATTTTTAACCAATTCTCGACTTCAGATGCATCCAGATAACGCTGGAATGATGTTTTCTTTGAACTATCGAACACATGGCTTATTGACATATTGTCTTGCAAAATTCCAGCGGATTGATTAACATCCTCTACTATCGTCATTAAGCTTTTATCGATCTGTTTTAATTCATTAATCAAATAACTTTCGGTCTCTTCAATAAGAATTCGGGAAGAAATACTGTATGAAATGATACCCATCACAATAGAAAAGCTGACGATCATGATTAATGAGGTATAGAACAGTTTGTTAAAAATTGAACTCCCCAATTAAGTATCACCTCTAGTAGATTTCCTGAAATTATTAAACGATCTAATATGCTGATCTTACAGCAAAAAATGTAATAGGTAAACTTTAGATATGATCCCCTATTTCTTCCTAGTTGTTCGTTCAGTTGTTCATTTAAGCGTGCCTGCCCTTTAGCGGGAAAAGGCAGCCAATAAAAATATTAGCTGCCTTTTCATATGATTATATAATAAATAAATTTAACATCTTTGCCTCTCAAGCAAAAGAGACCTCAAGGCGGTTTACGCCTTGAGGTCCTTCTTCATTAAGTGTTATTTCACATCATGCAATTGGTGTACCGTTTTTAACAGGTTCATCTGGTTTTAAAAGAACTACATCATCTTCTGCTAGAGTACCGCCGATTACTAATACCTCCGATTTAAAGCCTGCGATTCGTCTGACAGGAAAATTTATTACTGCGATTACTTGACGTCCAACCAGCTCTTCCGATTCATATCTTTGTGTAATCTGGGCAGATGAGCGTTTAACACCAAACTCACCAAAATCGATTTCTAATTTTATGGCCGGTTTTCGAGCTTCCGGAAACGGCTCTGCTTTAATGACTGTACCTACACGGATATCTAACTTCATAAAATCCTCAATTGTAACCACGTTTGCTGCCTCCATTTTTTACAGTTACGTTAATTAAACGAACTATTATCTTTATCCTTGCTTACTCTTCGGGATAGAAAATCATGTATTATGTCTCCTAAAGCAGTCTGATTGTCTAGCCATGGGTAATGTCCGGCTTTAGGAATCAACTTGAATTCGCTGTTAGGTAATATATTCGCAAGCTCCTTTGAGTATTTATATGGCCGAGGGTCTACTTCACCATGGATTAATAGCGATGGGCCTGTATAGTTAGAAATTGCTTCTGCGAAATCTATATTTTCCGTATAATCGTTACAATCGGAACCAACTTTTTGATTGACCTCATTGTTTACAAATAGTCCATCCACTCGCGGAAGCATTCCATACTTATCCTGATTATATAAATCTGCTCTCAAACTGAGCTCACGTATTCGGTCTTTCGTCCGTCTATGTTCAACTTCATCACTTAATGTCCTTATTATTGAGCGTAAATAAATGTATTCTTCTCTATTTTCATCACTCATATTAAGGAGTCTATTTGCCCGGTATTCATTGTGCCAGGCGGGATTAACTCCCGTTCCCGACACATAGATCAATGCCTTAACGCTTGGACTATATTTGATGRCATATGCTAATGCTAATGATGCACCCCAAGAATGTCCACAAACAATCCAGCTGTCCAATCCTAAATGAACCCTTAGATGTTCCAAATCTTCAATAAATGTCTCAACATCGTAAGGTCCTTTCTTCTCAGACCTCCAGCTTCCTCGCTGCTCATATCGGATTACCTGATAACGATCATTTAGCAAGTCATCTACAGGTTCTAGATAATCGTAAGCTCCCGGACCTCCATGTAAAAGTACTAATGGGATACCCTGACCTTGAGTTGTATGCCAGAGCAATACTCCATTAATTTTCGAAACATTCTCTTGCATTTAACTCCTCCTATGGAATAGAGATTCTACTCTAAGAGACGACCATCATCATTCCATTGTCCATACATTTTATTTATACGGGTTTGTTCAATAAACTTTGTCAATCGATTATTATACAACTTTTCATCGTTCTGCACGGACTGGATATTGTCGATCTTGATTCTAACATACAGTTCAGGTAAGGCTTCAAAATTGTGATAAAGCACTTCATCCTTACACAATTCCTCCAAGATAGCTGCATGAATTATAAAAGATTCGGCACTCATATCAGGCAACACATTTCTTCCTGCTTCTCTCATCAAGCCAAGTTTATCTAACCGTCGGACTCGTTCTTTATTTAGCTCTGTCCAGTTACTACTTTTTCTCCTGGGTGAAAATCGTTGTCCCGTTTGAGTATCATCGAATTTCTTTTTGGTGCTATCAATCCAACCAAAACAAAGGGCTTCTTCAACAAAATCCAAGTAACTTACTTGATGATCTTTATTTATTAATACCCAGCAATAATCTTCAGTACTGTGATGGTCACTAAGCCACTCTCGCCACTCTTGTCGTGTGTGAGCTTGGACTATTTTATCTATTACCATTACTTCGGTCACTCCTTAATTTTGGAATTCAATATTTCCAAATAGTGCGGATTGTACATAATCCCCAGCAGATTTCCAAATGGATCGATGACAGAAGCCGTGATGAATCCCGACTCACCACGGTGTATGAGTGGTTCGTACTCTTCTGCTCTCATGGATTTCAAATTCTTAAGTGTGGCTTCTATATCATCAACATGCCAATACATGACGGCGCCACCGGGGCCAGCCGTTGCATGTGCAGGAGCGAAACGACGATCGATCAGCCCCAGTTCGTGCTGGTAGTCCCCAAGGCGAAACTCGGCATAGACTAGTTGACCATCTGGTCCTGAGCGTTCGAAGTAAGGAGTAATGCCAAGGAGCTCTGAGTACCACGCTTTTGCCGCTTCCATATCATCCGCCCAGTAACTGATGGTCGCAAATCCACGTAATGTTTGCATTTCACTCATATTCAATTTCCTCCTAAAATAATTATTATCGGTTCTTAATTGCTATTATAAGCAACCATTACTGACACCTGTATGTCTGTGTTTCTTTTTTTCTTTAAACCGGGCCTTTAAAAAAAATGCTGTGATTTCGATTAAATGCTAATTATGTTCCCAACGTTCTCGACTCAAGTAAAAATATAATAGCTGATCTCTCAATTCGGGTTCCTTTTCGAAATTAAGTTTCTCAAGTAATTTAATCGATCTATCATTTTCTGGTGCCACAGTAGCTTCGACCGATAACGTCTAAATTCATATTTTTGAATGCAAATTCCATTACAGGGTTCAATGCTTCTTGCATAAATCCCTTTCCCCAGTGTTCTTTAGCTAGATCAAAACCAATCTCGGCTCTTGATAGTTCTCCTTGAATCCAGCAATGAAAACCGCACGTTCCAATGAATTGGGAATTATTTTTACCAAATATTCCTCGGCGGCAGCCCGTATCGTCAATATGAAATCTAATTATTTCTTCAGCTTCGTTAATATCTTTACAAGGATTTATATCCATATATCTTGTGACATTTTCATCCGAGAAATGCTTAAATACAGCGTCGGAATCGTCTAGCGTTAGAATAGAAAGTTTTAATCTATCTGTCTCTATTTCAGGAAATTTAAAATTGGGATTAGTCAATTCGTGTAAACTCTCATTAACTAATAGTATATTCAAGCCTTTTCCTGATAATTTTATAAACATCCCCCTACTAATTCAAGAGCGTACTTATTTATAACAATTCTTTACCTAGAAAGTAGTTACCTATGATAAAATTAAATTATCAAAATTTACCAATACGTATTGAAGGGTGAGGAAAAATATGGGTCCAAGAATTATGCATTTGGTTATTGCTAATAGGATTGCAGAATGTCTGTCAATCGAAGATAGAACATCATTTTTATTTGGCAGCATTGCTCCAGATGCAGTTTCACCCAAAGACTTATCACATTTCTTTGCAGGTGAAGTACAAGATTATACAAGATACATTGATTATTACGAGTTTTTACATAAATATAGTTCGCAAGCAGAGAGTCATTATATTTTGGGATATTTTACACATATAATCGCGGATGATATATGGCTGAAAGGCTTAAATCTACCTTGGTTGAAAAACAGAATGGAAGCTAATAAAGAAATAATTAATTTATACCATAATGATTTCCGGTTACTGAATGGGAAGTTATTAGAATACTATGATTATAAAGATGAATTTAAGAGAATGCTCAGTTATCTTCCAACAATCTTTGATTTGCAAGAGGTTAAGACCAAAGATGTTGAAGAATTCATACCTTTTGTATTAGGCGATATKGAGTACGAAAAGGAAGTCATCAATGAAAAACTTAATATATTTACATTTGATCAGATAGTGGGTTATATAGAGCCATCAGTTGATTTGGGGATTTTGCATATAAAACCGATACTTACTTAATTACATTTCAATTTAAACAAACTCGATTAATTTTTTGTCGATCTCTGCTATGAGCCCTATATCCGAAATGCCATCCCATAATATCATCTTTTCCGCC
>NZ_JBFUHJ010000234.1:0-8298 GCF_056402455.1 Paenibacillus sp. P4_A7
ACCACCTTTCTGTGGCCCTTCCTTGCAAATACGATCCGTAGTATCCGACTATGGCAACATCTTGAGAATAATGGTTTTTAATACGATTAACAATAACATTAGCTACGGCAAAAACATCAACCATAAAATCATCTCCTTCATCAGTGCATGTGCAGTATAACATTAATAATCATGAGCAGCTGGTAGAGAATAGGTATAGATAAAATTTCACAGCTCTTTGTTCCCTCGTTCCCATTTTCAAAAATCACCTACAAGATCATTTAATAGTTAATCTGAACTTTTGCCGAGAACCACCTTCTGGACCATTCGGAATGGATTCTATTAGTGGAATAAAACCAAACTTTTGATAGAGTCTTCTTGCAGATTGACCATCTGAAATATCTTCGCCAAATGTAGTAACGGTTACCTCTGATGGAGCATCGACAAGAGCGAGGATGTGCTTAAGTAATGCTGTTGCGACTCCTTTATTTCTTGCTTGGGTTGAAACAGCTAACCATCCAATCTTGTAGTTTGGAGCATTTGTGGTTGAAAACAATACACCGCCGAGTAAATTTGAACCTGGTGGGCCATTATTTTCTCTCACACAGAATGCACGATTTTGATTTATATTTTTCTCTAATGCTTGAATAAATTTCGGGTCATTCACCATAGGGCCAAAGAGGTATTCGACCTCCGACGCCAATTCAAGCCATCCATAAATATCCTCTAAATCTGCGTTTACTACTTTCATTGTCAAGTCCTCCATAAGTTAAGTGCGATAGGAATAAAGTGCACCGTGTAGAAATAAATTGCCCCGATAGACTAAAAAAAAAGCAAGCTACCGAAGTGCCTGCCCACCAATTTATACTATGCAACAATTGATACCGGATATTATAAAAATAAACCGATCCCGTTCAAGTTTTTTCTATACTGTATATGGACTGTTCTGCACCATATCTTTGCACCGTTTTATCTAATTTCATGTCAACTCTCTCTAATAACCTACATGAAGCAAGATTAGCTGTTTGTGTCTCGGCAATTAATTTAGAGAGTGATAACTCTTTGAAAGCAAAAGCTATAATCTGACTTATAACCTCGGTTGCATACCCGAAGCCCCACGAATTTGGCATGAACTCGTAAGAAATCTCAATGTCTGTGCCATCAACATGATTATCCAAAGAAACCAATCCAATAAAATCATGGTTACTTTTCAGACTTACAACCCAAGCTTTTGAATCCTTCTTGGATCGTTCTAATGCATCTAAGAACTTATTTGAAGTATGCTCTTCAGCAATAGCCCCACCAAGATATTTCCTTACTTCTTCATTCCTATATATTTTCTTCACATCTTCAAAATCGGTTTCATTCAACTTAACTAACCTGCATCTACTGGTTTCCAAAGATTGCACTCCCTATTATTGTATAATCTCACAAACGTCTAGCTCCTAATACCATCAATGATTATACATAATTCAGCTATAAATCCCCAAATAAACACATTCGAAACGCTCGACTCCCGGATATTTCTCCCCTAAACTCATTATCGAAAAGCCTATTTTGCTATAGAAACCAACAGCATCTTTATCCGTTTCAACCTTAATGCTTACAATCTTTTTGCTTCTAATAAATTCTTGTATCATGTTCTTACCTATACCCCTGCCACGATATTCGGGCTTTAATGCAATATGTTTGAGTTCTACTATGTCCTTTGTTTCGTATTCAAATCCAATTAAACCTACCAATTCTTCATTAATGCAAAACCCTAAGAGCTCACTCGAATTTCCGCTTTCTATTACGATCCAACTGAATCTCCAACAACCTCACCCAAAGGTACACTTTTATGTTTTTTTAACTCTAAACTATCAGCATGTTCATTAATACCTCCATTTACCAAGTATATTAATCTGAAATGGACTATGTTTTATATTACCATATATTAAAAAGACTACCACTAGGGCAGCCCTCCAATTTCTGTACAACTCAAATGGTTGTGAAATAACTCATTTAATTTTAAGATATAATACAATCCATCCCCGGAAGCTAGATATTGTTCCGACACTGTATCCATGGAGGTATCCGGCATTGACAGCTATAGCAATTTGAGGATGCACCCAATTAGATTCCTTCAGAAAATAGGCACAGCATGATGTAATCCAAAAGAGCGATTAATTAAGACGATTAATTTCGCTCGTGTAATTGGGCTCTCTGGCTTATAAGTCCCATCCGAATAACCTGACAACAAACCTTCTTTGATCCATTTCCGCATATCCTTTTCTGCCCAATGACCCTCTAAATCTTTAGCCGAAACATCTTCTATCTTAACCATACTCAACACCAACGCTAACGAAAATACAAAAATGAGTGCCATAGATTTTTTTAGCATGTTATTAATGAACAATAATTACGCCTCCTTATGTACTTCTTTATTAAAAACCTATCTCCAACTAAGCGCTAATCGCTATTCGCTCCTTGGTTCTGTAATCAGACCCTTCTTAATATTCATTAATTTCCAACATTTTCCCTTCTCTGTAAAAAAATAAACTAAGCTGAGGTTGTTCATGCGTAACTATATATCAACCATCATTAAACCTTTTGCTCATCCTATTATGAGCGCACAATACAACTCGCATTTTGACGGAGCTATTGATTTGACTGTATATCATCCAATTAAAGCCACATCGAAAACGATTTGATTGAGTTAGCTTGTATTTCATACAGGCTAATCGCCGATTTCGTACTAAAATGCTCCCTATCGTCCTATTTGATTGTATATTTTCCATTCAAATAGAAAGAAAACGATATATTTAGCTGTTTGATTGGACAATATACATTCAAATCAAAATTTCACAAACAACCGCTAACGAATTGGAGCTTTGGGTCACTAAGATTGCTGATACGAGCGAGCCACCATATACCGCGAATACTAATAATAGGAACTCTGAGAGCTAGAATGCTCGTCCGCATACAGACAAATGAAATCAAGCACTGATTTCGAAGGAACGCCTGTAAGCCGTTATTACTAAAAAATTTCTTCCGTGAACGCAAAAAAAAGCTGCCATGTCTAATAGACGGCAGCCTGCTGTTACATACCTATCCTTTTTGTATCGAACAAACGTTGAAACCTTATAAAGGTTTCCATCAAACTCTTTCTACTGAAATGCCGGCAAAATATGCTCAAAAATTAACCGTCTAGAGAAAATCGCATCATTCCGCTTTGTGATGTGCTTGCGAATAACGATGACTAGCTCAAGCTCTGGAACGACCATTAAATATTGTCCACCATGACCAAACGCAAAATAGCAATCGACCTGACCATTACTGCTCATAGGTGAAATCCACCAATGAAAGCCGTACCCGCCATAAATAGGTGGTTCATAGTGCAGCAGCCCTTTATGATGCAGCTTTGATGATTGTTTAATCCAATCGGCAGAGAGCAGCTGATCATTGCTCCACTGACCATTTTGCAAGTACAACACCCCGAGCTTAACTAAATCGCGACCGTACAAATACAGTCCCGTGCCTCCCTCATTTACACCTTCTCGCTGTGACCAACGTGCGGTGAGGAATTGAAGCGGGCGGAATAAATGCTCCTTCGCAAACTCTAAGGCACTCACTCCTGTCGCCTCAGTTAAAATATGTGACAGTAGATGTGATCCGCCTGAATTGTATGTAAAGGATTCACCGGGTTCATGAATCAGCGCCTGCTTCAGCACAAACTCGATCGGGTCATTCGAAGCTCTGAGCGCCTTGTATGGCTTATCGAAGTCCGGCCAGTCGAAGCCTGGTGTCATAGAAAGCAGATGTTTGATTCGAATATGATCAAATGACTTTCCGCTTATTTCCGGATGGGTGACATAATCAGTCATAGGCTGGTCTACACTTTGCAAGTAGCCTTTGTCCAATGCTATTCCAATCAAGGCGGAAAGGACGCTCTTCGTACATGAATATAACGGGCCTATATAATCGTGGCCGCGATCATACCACTCTTGAACGACCTGCTCACCTTGCATGACGATTACGGCGTTCATTTTCCATTCTGACAGCTGCGTGCTAAGTGCTGAGAGATCCAACTGTTTCATCCGTTAATCGACCTTCCTTACTATGAAGCATTTCTTTGCTGCTGCTCTACTTGCTGAATTTTCGGTAATCCTATAGATACGAATACGACAAATATGGATAATACCGCTGTCCACATAAAAATATGATGAAGACTTGTCTCTAGCGCACCCGCTTCAATCCGATCTGTTTGTCCAGTATGCAGAAGCAGACCAAACATAGTTATGCCTATAGTTTGCCCCAAAGTACGAATAAAGTTAAAGCTTGCAATTGCAGAGCCCCGAAGCTCCCAGCCAACGGATGAAGATACGGCCACGGTCAATGACGTTAAAGACAATCCGAACGAAAAACCTGCCATAAGCGTATAAGCAACAAACAATAAAAGCGGTGTTCCCGCATTTAATAACGAAAACCCAATACTAGCTGCCAGTAGAAAACAAGCGCCTATGACGCTTATGTAACGCAGGCCCTTCTTAGCAATCCAATTACCCGCAAAAATCGAACCGAGAGGCCATGCAATAGATAATGGTATCATCACCAGACCAGAATACGTCGCCGGTTTACCATACACTCCTTGAATCCAGAGCGGCAAATAAAAAATAATAACAACATTAATTACACAGATCAGAAAACCATTTAAGTTGGCCATACTGATCATGCGATTACGAAATAACTGAAATGGAATAATGGGTTCAGGTGAACGACGTTCAATTGCTGCAAACAAACTCATAAATACAATTGCACAACCAAAAAGTAGTCCAATATGCAAATTGGAGCCGGTGCCTTCATCCCCACCACGTAGTAAAGTCATCGCGTACAAGAAGCTGAACATACCGATTGTAAAGGTAACAATACCAGGATAATCAATATGTCGTTTCTTCTTACTAATCGTTTCACTTAGTGACGTCACAAGCAAATAAATGGCTACAATGCCAAAGGGAAGATTCATATAAAATATGGCTCGCCAAGATACATAATCGACTAGAAGCCCGCCCAAAAGCGGTCCAGTAACACCCGCTATTCCCCAAACACTGGACATCCAACCTTGTACCTTTGCGCGTTGCTCGAATGGATACAAGTCACCTATGATCGTATATGGGATCGTCGTCAAAGCCCCAGCGCCCAATCCTTGCAGCGCACGAAACCAAATAAGCTGATTCATTGACTGCGCGACACCAGACAGCATGGATCCTGCCAAAAAAATAAGTGCTCCGATAATAAAAATTCTCTTTCGTCCATATAGATCGCAAAGCTTGCCATAAACAGGTGTTGTAATTACCGTTGCCAACAAATATATGGAAATAATCCAACTGTACTGTTGGATTCCATGTAATTCACCGGTTATACTCGGCATTGCTGTGCTGACAATGGTCCCTTCTATCGCTGCCAAGAACGTCGCGACAAAGAGCGCGATCGTTATTTTTTTCCGTGACTGATTCGAGTTCATTATTCACCCTTCCGATGAATCCACAATAATTTATGTATAATGACTGGATCCTTTTCTACTCTATTATGATCGCAGTCAGTACCAATTATCAATGTAAATATTCAAAATTAGGATGTTTGCATATACCTCGCTTGTTTCTTATTACAGCATTCGCGCGTACAGCATTTTAATAAATAGGGTGCTCTTCTCGCATCGTCCATCTGCCAAAAGCTGCAGTCGCCATACAAATTACACAATACTTGCTCGGCTATTTCACAAGCTTCCTGTTCTTCTATAAGCAACGTTACGCATATCGTATAACATAGCGATTCATATCGTCTCAAATGTTCAACTTTTTGATGTAAACTAAGCATTTTGACAGTCGCCCCTTTAACGCAATAAAAAAACCTTCATCTCATTGTATTCGTTTGGAAGATGGAAAAAGTTACGAAATAGTTAAAATGAATCCTTTCTTCTATTCATTACGTAAATATGATATCCTAAATGATTCGTCTGTGATAATCTAATAAATATATAATCCATAAATTTATAGTTTTGGAAGTAAGGATGAGTGTAAATGGGCTATGAATTATTGTTAACTATTATAGAAGAGGTTGGATACGTCGCATTATTCCTTGTATTATGTCTTGGATTAATTGGTCTACCGATTCCGAATGAAGCCGTCGTTATGACCGGAGGAGCATTATCAGCAGCCGGTGTATTGTCACCAGTTCCTGCTTTTATAATGACCTTCCTCGGCATATGTTCTGCTATGACATTTGGATATAGCATAGGCAGATTTGCAGGGAGTAAATTATCCAATTGGTTCAGCCGCAAAAAAAATATAAGTAAGTTTATTGTGAAATCAGAGCAACTTGGTCAAAAATATGGAGGATACGCCATAAGTATCAGTCTCTGCCTCCCTTTTTTACGTCATGTTACACCATACGTCATGGGATTCAATAAAATGCTATTCCGTCGTTTTATTATGTTTGCTTATCCGTCCGCTTTCGTATGGACACTCAGTTATTTCATTATTGGAACATTTGTCGGTGATCAGGTTCAAGATATATCCGGTCTTATTTATACGTCCGGTGAATGGCTCGTAATAACACTTGCAGTAGTCGGACTAGGCTACTTAACCTATAAGTATTTCAAAGTAAAGTCAAAAAAGGAAAAAATCGAACGATCATTATAATACCCTGTCATTACGAAAAACGCCGCGCTTAGCGGCGTTTTTTTTGATTTAAAAAAAGATATCGCTGTTATCGAATCATCCTTATCAAAAATCTCTACTCCTGAAGATGGTACATATTTACATATCATTCGGACAAACTAATGGATAGTTAATGAAAGGAGGCATCAAAGATGAACAAGCTGTATGATCAAGCTCTTAAATTCCATTCCAAATCGTCTGATTTTGTTCACTATGTCTATCCCACTCCCTCTTTCACTTATTATATTTGTTATTATAAAACGTTAGTGAATAGTAACAGCCTTAATCAATATATTTTGCCAACTGTTCATCGGCTAAAGAGTGAAGGCATTCAGAAAATATATGAGGAGCTGCCTTTCTCTGACCGAACCATTATTTCCGACTACGAGGAGATGACAAAAAAGCTTTTAATGGGTTATTTAATGCTTTTCACCCTTGCAGAAGACGTATGTATCGCCCTTCAAGTTATTCAAACCGAATCTCGCTCCATTGAGGCACCCCAAATTGAATTCAGTGTTATCGGGCCTAAAGAAGCTTTTATCGAATCCATGGATACTAATATCATGCTCATCCGCAGAAGGCTACCTCTCACACAGCTCAGGGTTGAAGAGTATACAATCGGTCATGTGACTAAAACACGATGTGTGGTGATGTACATAGAAGGTATTGCTAATCCAATTAATATTGCGAGTATGGTTAAACGTCTGAAGAGCATTAATACAGATGTCATAACAGACATTACAAGCATGACGCAGCTGATGGAAGACAACAAATATTCCTTGTTTCCTCAATTCATCGAGACGGAACGGCCCGATCGCTTAGTTCATATTTTATCGTCCGGAGGAGTCGCTGTTATCGCAGACGGCTCTTCTCAAGCGTTCTCTGGTCCTGCTACGATAGGGCAATTCGTCATTGCCTACGAGGACTATTATTTACCGTGGCATATCGGTTCTTTCTTTCGCATTTTGCGTATCATCGCTATTTTCTTCTCTATTTTGGTAACACCAATGTACATTTCCGTTTTAACCTACCATTACCAACTGATTCCTACACTGCTGTTAGAGCCCATTATTTCTTCTCGAATCAACCTGCCCTTTCCTCCTTATATGGAGGTGATCTTCATGGAGCTCACAATCGAATTATTAAGGGAAGCTGGCGCCCGATTACCGTCCAAGATTGGACAAACCATTGGTATTGTAGGCGGTATTGTGCTGGGTACGGCTGCGGTTCAAGCTGCGCTAACTAGCAATATATTGCTTATCTTAGTTGCTCTCTCAGCCTTATCCTCGTTCACCGTTCCTATTTTTCATATGAGCAATACCATTCGTGTACTTCGGTATCCGTTTATAATCGGCGCTTCCATGCTTGGGCTTGTAGGTATGCTCATTTGTGCTTGTTTCTTGCTTACCCACTTATTGCGATTAAAGTCTTTAGGTACCCCGTTCCTGCAGCCATTTTATCCTCTTCGACCGCAAGATTGGGCGGATTCCATTATTRGGGCACCGTTATCCAACTTTAAAAATAGGCCAACAGCTAACCGTSCCTTGTTCATGAGCAAGAAAAGGAAGCTGGAGCCTTTGCAGGACATTGATGAGTAAAGGAGGCGCATAATGTTGAAGGC
>NZ_JBFUHJ010000235.1:0-8280 GCF_056402455.1 Paenibacillus sp. P4_A7
GGTTATACCATTGCATCAGTGCCGCTTGTTTTGTTGTTCGCGCTTGCCAGTAAACAGTTTGTCGAAGKTTTATCCTCTGGTTCGGTAAAGATGTAAACGGTTCAATTCAAAGATAACATTGGAGGCTTTCATGATGAGGAATGGAACATATGGAAAAGTCGTAATGGAGCTTTCTCCGACAGAGGATAATCCACGTAATAGTGAGGGTTCGTTTATAGACTTGAAAGATGGTCGATTGATGTTCGTTTATAGCCGCTTTGTGGGCGAAACAGAAGACGATTATGCTTTTGCTTTAATTTCCAAAAGATATTCGTTTGACCAAGGCGATAGTTGGTCCGAGGACGAGATCATCACAAGCCCAACAGAATACGGTGCCTTGAATATAATGAGCGTTAGCTTACTGCGTCTTGCAAACGATGATATTGGGTTATTCCATTTGATTCGATTTGGCTTTCATGATACTAGGCTTTATTTACGGAGGTCATCGAATGAAGGGAAAACTTGGAGTGAAGCTGTTTGCTGTATGCCGGGGCCGGGTTATTATAACGTCAATAATGATCGAGTGATTCGACTATCAAGTGGAAGACTCGTCGTACCGGCAAGTTATTTTCGGATGCGGGGTAACGATACGACGGATATAAGTTCATGGGATCCTCGAGCATTGCTAATGTTTTGCCTATCTGATGATGATGGGGTTACATGGAGAGAATCTCGATCTTTACATGCTCTTCCTGTTGCATGGTCGGAAGCGGGTTTCGACGAGCCGGGAGTCATCGAGCTAACTAATAGCACGCTCTGGGCTTGGATCCGAACGGACCTTGGTCGGCAATACGAGTCCTCTTCTGCTGATGGGGGGGAGACTTGGAGTGTGCCGACTCCTTCGATATTCACTTCACCCAGTTCCCCGCTGGCTATGAAGCGGATTCGACAAAGGAATAACGTTCTATTGGCTGTATGGAATCCAATTCCGACTTATCAAACACACACTTATGAACGACATTCCGGGGGACGTTCACCGCTTGTTGGTGCAATCAGCCGAGATGAAGGAAAGACTTGGGAAGAGGAATTTGCCATCGAGACCGAAGAGCGATCGGGGTTTTGTTATACAGCCATTCATTTCGTTGATGATGCCGTATTGCTGGCTTATGCCGCTGGAAATGCAGACGAAGGCTTTTGTTTACGAAGGCTTCGCATGCGGAAGATAAAGTTGTCGGAGTTATTTTAATCACAATTTAATCCGGAGGTATAAACATGAAGGCTATGGAAATCGGTGTGATTGTCAATATGACGGACCAAGTCGGTTCAATATTTAAGGATTTGCAGCAAGCGGGAATACGAACCTGTCAGCTTAACACCTTTGATGAAGAGTGGCTGAATGACGACATGGTTAACCTTGTCACAAATGCAGCGCATCAATACGAAGTGGAGATTACTGCTTTATGGTGTGGGTGGCCGGGTCCCCGATTTTGGAACTTTTACGAAGGGCAGACAACGCTTGGTCTAGTTCCTCCTTTATATCGATTACGTAGATTAGAGGTGCTACAGAAAGGGTCAGATTTTGCAGCGAAATTAGGAGTTACGGATTTAATTACACATGTCGGATTCATTCCCGAGAATCCCTATGATCCAGAATATTCTGGGGTTGTTCAAGTATTAAAGCAATTGGTGAAGCATTGCCAGAGTCATGGTCAATATTTTCTTTTTGAAACGGGACAGGAAACACCAGTAACCTTAAAAAGAACGATTGAAGATATCGGTTTACCGAATATGGGAGTAAATCTGGATCCTGCAAATCTTATTATGTATGGCAAAGCTAATCCGTTGGACGCTGTAGATATGTTTGGCGATCTCATCCGAGGTGTTCATGCAAAGGACGGGGAATACCCCATAGATGGGAAAAATCTTGGACAAGAGAAACGACTGGGAGAGGGTAGAGTCAACTATCCCGCATTTATCGAAAAGTTAGTTCGTATGAACTATAAAGGTGCATTAACAATCGAATGTGAAATTGAAGGTGAAGGTCACATTAAGGAAGTAATCCATGCCAAAAAACAACTTGAGACATGGATTTTGTCAGCTGGAAAGGAAGCTAGAGTATGAAAGTAGCTATTGTAGGTGCTGGGGGTATGGGGCGTCAACATCTTGAAGTTTATAAGCTAATGAAAGATGTTGAGGTTGTAGCCATAGTCGATCCAGACGCGGAAAATGTAAAAGGCAAAATAAATAACGATTCTATTGCAATCTATACTAGCCTTGATGAACTGCTAGCACGTGAAAAAATCAATGTTGTCGATATTTGTGCACCTACTTACCTACACTCTAAACTCGCAATTAAAGCAATGGAGCAGGGAATTCATGTTCTATGTGAGAAGCCCATCTCGCTTACTGTAGATGAAGCATCTGAAATGATTCGTAATGCGGAAATAAATCAGGTTCAATTCATGGTGGCGCAGGTTATTCGATTTTGGCCGGAATATCAATATTTGAAGCAGGTTTTCGATGATCAGACTTATGGGGCATTATTGCAGCTTCAGATGTCCCGTATATCTCCAGCACCCAATTGGAGTTGGAATAATTGGATGCTTAATCGTGAGAAAAGCGGCGGTTGTCCACTTGATCTGCACATTCATGATACGGACTTTATTTTACACTTATTAGGTAAACCCTTATCTATAAATAGTATTGAAAGTATAGAAGAAGGTGTTATGGAATATATCTCAACTCATTATGAATATGACGATTTGATGGTGCAAGCCGATTCGGGTTTTTATACCGCACCAATTCCATTTACAATGACCTATAATGCCGTGTTTGAAGGTGCAACTTTACAATACAAGGACTACAAGCTAACCATTTATGAGCTAAACAAAGATCCTATAGTCGTCGATGTTACGCAATCACCAGGTGAGACTTTAGAGGAGAAGAAGGCTATTCAAGCTGTTCATGGTTATTACAATGAGATACGTTACTTTTTGGATTGCGTTATCGAGAATAAGCAGCCTTTGATTTGCTCTCCGGAGAGCAGCAAAGAAAGCCTGGAAATGGTTTATACAGAGTTGGAGTCGGCTGCCGAAAAAAAGACAACGAAAATTGTCTGATTTGTCAAAAGGATCGGTTCAACTTTTCAAACCTAAAATAACTTAACATCAGCCCCTATAAAGGCCCGTATCGACAAATCGATCGAGCCTTTATAGGGGCTGTATATGAGAAATCAGGCTTATTATTTTGAGCTATGTTTAAAATAAGCTTATTTAAAAACGATATCCGAACATTCGAATTCGAAGCCGATGAAGAGTAAACATGTTTCATAGACGCCGGATCAGCTAGTTTGTAAGCAATAAAGCGTCGTACTCATCCGTTCTCCGCTCTTTCTTGAATAAGCTGCGCGATTCTCCATTGCCGTCTCCGACAGAGAGCCAGTAGGTGTACCGCCGCTCGTCCAATCGAATATCTGCTGTGAACATAGCTGTTGCTTCGTCAGCTACATGCCCAATGATGTCACCTCTTGGGTCAATTATTCGACTTGATGCTGGACCGTCGCAGCCAGAAACAACAACATGCAATCCGTTATCCCTCGCGCGAGCTTTTGATTGCAGCGGCTCATCCCCTATTGTCGGTATAAAAATCACTTCTGCACCTAAAAGGGAAAGAATTCGCGCCGACTCAGGAAATTCTTGATCGTAGCAGATCAGCACGCCTATGCGCCCAAAATCCGTATCAAAAATACCATGGCCTGTTCCTGACATGACTCCGGATTCTGCTTCGTAAAGAGGTAAATGTATTTTTCGATATTTCCCTGCGATCTCGCCATCCCGTCCGATTAACACGGCGGTATTATAAATATGCTCCGCTTCTCGCTCATACATGGTAAATAAAATATAGCTATTATATACTGTGGCTTTTTTCCCAAGCTCATTCGTAAGTGGACCCGGTATGGACTGGCATTTCTCCACCATAGGAAGGTTAACAGAAGCTTCATAGAAGGTTTCAGTTAAACAGATGATATCTGGTTTGCTGCTGCCGGATTTATCAATTACCCACAACATTAAACTAAGATTTGTAGCAAAATCCTCTGTCGGTTTGATATAGGTGGTAGCCACGCGAACGACTCGTTCCTCGAGCTCATTGCCTTCCTCTATAGTCACATTTCGCCAAGTAACCATTCCGTCAGCACTCCAGCGAAAGGAAAGCTCAAGCTGCACAGTTGCTGCTTGCTCAGGTGAATCTAAAGTTCTACTAAGCCTGCGCCATCCATCATTTATTAATTCCAGATGATCTATATAATCTCGTTGGAGTAATTTTTTTTTCTCATCAAACCAACTTACAATCGCATAGATGCTGACCTGTTCATTAGCTACATCTTTAATTTCATATTCTGCAGCCAATTCATATTTGCGTTTTGAATCAATTTGAATAAGTTTGCTATGCCAACTGCCATAATTTCCGCTATGCCCTGTTCCTTTGATTTGAAGGCCTTTCCCTATTTCGAGATCGATTATATGAAAATCAGGGGAAAGCTCGTCTCGTGGTGTCCAAGTATGCCAATCCTCATCGTTGAACTTATTAATCAGATTCATTGCACAACCTCCTACTCGGATTCCATTCTAATTCCTTGCGAGCAGGCATCTCTAATAAACCTTCTAAACCGTATCACGTTCGAATCGGGTGTGTAAAGATCACAAAAACCAAATTTTGGGTGGAATCTTACACTCTTTCTTGGATAAGATACGCGTTTCCCCATTGCCGTCTCCGATAGAGAGCCAGTAGATGTACACCCGCTCATCCAATCGAATATTTGTCGCGAACACACCTGCTGCTTCGTCAGCTACATCTGGTGGCCTAGTTGCAAATTTTGATTAGTTTCAAATTCTGAAACTAGCGAGTTGTATTGAGGAATTAGAGACGAATTAGTTTCAGAATATGCAGCTAAATCACCGGAAAGTGGGTGTGGATCGAGTTAACCCAGCAATTAATTTCAGATCCTGAAACTAAATGGAAGCTATTCCTTTAGCGATCTCATTTAAGTGCAAGAAATGAAACTACGCGGGCAAAAGCTTAGAAATGTTTCAGAGTATTGCAAAACTGCACAAGGTTTATTTGCTCATTCGTTTTATTCGTTGTTTCTGTTATATGATTACRCATTTCTAGTTCACTTATTTTAGCCCAATCGTCATTTCATTCGTATAGAAACAAGAAAAATCGAGTGAGACGCAGCTATTAAATCTTATCCCTATGACATTCTAGTATACGAAACATACGGTTATGTGGCATACTATTGATCAAATATTGGTAGAAATATGAAATGCAGGAGGGGGCAATCATGTATCGAATTCTCATTGCGGAAGATGAAATGCTAGTTAGACTGGGTCTGAAATGCATGATTGAATGGGATAAATTCAATATGAAGGTTATCGCTGATGTGGCCAACGGCCAGGAGGCTTGGCGTGTTTATGAGGAACAAAAACCGGACATTGTTTTTACCGATATAAAAATGCCTGTAATGGATGGGATGGAGCTTATCTCAAAAATCAGACTCCAGGATCATCATACCAAGATCGTGATTTTAACCTGTCTGGAGCAATTTAATTTAATACACAAAGCAATGAGTCTTGGTGTAAGTGATTATATGGTGAAATTAACAATGACTCCCGAAGAGCTGGAGAATGTCTTGCAAAAGCTTCAAAGCGAACTGCAAGCTAGTCAACCACAAATGAAATCGCTTCAAAATCTCGATGTGGAAGCGCTAAAGGAAAATATATTTAAAGACTTCATGTTTCGCAATCGTTATACGGAAAATGAGCTTTCGAGCAGTATAGTGGGTTTGAATCTAAGGCTCAAAGCAAACAAGTTGATACTTTGTATAATGGAAATTGATCAACCGGAACAGTTGCAGGTTAAATTCAAAGATAAAAAAGGCCAATTGATCCGAATATCCTTGTTAAACGTATTGGACGAAGTATTGCAGAGCAATGGTCGGGGCGAGGCATTTTATGATGAGGACAATCGGTATGTATTACTATTTAGCTTCCATGACATCGTAAGTGAGCAAAAGATAACAGAAACACTTCAACAAATTTTGGAGCATATTCGTAAGGCAATGCTCTCCTATTTCAATGTATCTATTTCTTACGGAATCAGTACTCAAAAAAATGGCTATTCGGCTCTAAGACTTCAATACAATGATAGTATTCAGGTTTTGGAGAAGAAATTTTTTGTTGGATTTGGTGTTGTTCTAAACTGTCATGAAGAAAATGAGACACGGCTTGAAAAGATAATAAGGGAGAAATTAAATCAGCATATCCATCAATGGAAGACTGTGGATGAAGAACAAAGCAAAGCGATGCTCATTACTGTCTCCAATCTTTTTGAAAACGGTTCCTTTCCGATAAAGGCGGATATAAGAGAGCTGTTTATTCAATGGATGCAAAGACCTATGAACTCACTGCAAGTAAGCGATCAAGGGAAGGCATCACTATTCGCTACATACGCAGACAGGCTATTAAGAGCAAGTACTCTCGATCAGATGATTGACATTTCTAATGCATTTTTGGATCAAATTATTGAGATAAAAAGCAACAGAAAGTTAAGTAGAGAAGTGATGAAGGTTCTGAGCTTTATTGAACAGGGGTATGCGGAGGAAATATCTCTTCAGCAAGCGGCCAGCCATGTTGGAATAAGTCCCGGATATTTAAGTGCTATATTTAAAAAAGAAATGGAAATTAACTTTGTCGAGTATTTGTTGAAGTTTCGCATAGACAAAGCAAAAGCGCTAATGCTTAACTCGCAGTTGAAATCATATGAGATTGCAGAGAAGGTAGGCATGGAAAACCATACTTACTTCAGCAAAATGTTCAAACGAACTACGGGTTTCGGGCCACGGGAATTTAGAAATCAGTGGATGACAAGCTGGGTAGAAGGAAATTTAGAATATGAAGAAGATTAGCAAAGGAATTATGAGGGGAATGCGATTCGGTCTGCGAATTCAAATGGGCAGTTCTTTCATGCTATTGAGTATTATCGTCCTTATGTTGAGCGCATCTCTAACCTACTACGGGATGCTTAGTATTCTACAAAAGCAATCAGAGGATTACACCATGCAATTATTTGAACAGGCCAATCATACGATCGACGCTTTTCGTCAGGAGGTTGATAAGATCTCTACGCAATTGTTAAGTACGACCCAAGTACAAGAGTATCTCGATCAAAATCTGAGGGAGACGGGAGTTGCGGACAGAGTTCAGCTAAATATAGATGTGTTGAATCAAATGGATGCATTGCTCGGTAATTATAACTATCTGGATTCTGTATTCATTTACACAGAAGACGGAAAGGTATTAGGCAATTCGTTGTTCCGAAATTTATTGCCACCCAATGCCTCCAAAGAACAGCAGTTATTATATTTCTCTAATCTGAAACGTACGTCTGTTTACAGTGAAGCAAAAGAATCCTTCCCCAAATTAATATGGGTGGGCGCTAATCAAATAGCTAATTTCACAGATCAATCCAGTCAATCTAAAAAAGATGAGAAAGATATTATTTCTGCTGCTCGTGCTGTAAAGTCCGTTTCTCAAAGCACATCGAGTGCTACTCTAATTATTAATATTCACGAAAAATCGTTATTGTCGCTTTATAACAATTTGACTAAAAACTTTAATGGAGAAATTTATATTTCTGATCAGGATGGACAAATCATATCTCATGCTGACCCTACGCACATAGGAACATTAAGTCCTAACTATGAATCCATTCGATCCGATAAGACCTATGGGAGCTTTAGATTAAACGATAAACAAATTATTTACTTGAAAATGAGTGAAACAGGTTGGACATTAATCAAAGAAGTTCCAATAGCGGAATTTGTAAAAGATATTTTGAATCTAAAATCTAAAATCATTTGGATTTTGCTTATCAGTTTAATAATTACATTTTTCATGTCCTCCTTCTGGATTCGTAAAATAATGCGCCCACTTTACCAACTAACTGCCGCAATGCGCAATATGGAAATGGGGGATGTGGGATATATCATCCCTACGCATTCTAGTAATGAGTTCGGGATGTTAAGCCGCGGATTTAATCGTATGTCTGAGAGTATTGTGCAGTTATTGGAGCGGGACCAACGGAATAACGAAGAGAAGCGAAAGTTAGAAATTCAAATTCTCCAGTCTCACATCAACCCTCACTTCCTATTTAACACGCTTAATACGATTAAGTGGACAGCTACGGTAATGAAGGCAGGGAACATTGTGGAGATTATCACCGCACTTGGCAACATGCTGAGAC
>NZ_JBFUHJ010000236.1:0-8264 GCF_056402455.1 Paenibacillus sp. P4_A7
GGGTACACGCTTCGCATACAGTCACTTCTTCTTAATTTAGCCTTCTTATTGCAGGGATTTCGCGTGCAAGACCTTAGCCCCGAGAAGCATGATGATAAGCATCGTGAGCGGCTCCTGCGAATTACCTCCTATGTGAAGGAAAACTACAACCGGGCAATCAATATCCAACAGTTGGCGCTTCAGGAATATTTGACTGTTCCATATTTGTCGCGGTTTTTCAAGGAATATATGGGTACCTCCTTTACAAAATATGTGAATGCGGTACGTTTGGACARAGCGGTAAAAGATTTGACATTTAAAAATCTATCAATTACACAAATCGCCCATGATCACGGGTTTCCGAACTTAAAATCATTTAATGCGGTTTTTAAACAATTTTATAGGCAAACACCTGGTGAATATCGGAAAATGGTCTTGAATGGACGTAGTGTGTTTCAGAAAAGCAGCGTGAGCCATTTTAACTATTTTGAAATGAATCCTTCACAAGCGTTCGAGTCGCTATTCAAATATCTTCCTGAAAGGTCCGTTCAAGTAACTTCAAGCTTATCTGTCCCCTTTACTTCACAAAAACAGACTAACAAGATTTCGCTAGAGTCTGAAGCAGCAATCGAAATTGCTCACACCTGGAAAAAGTTGATGACGGTGGGCAAAGCCAAGGAGGTTTTGTTTGCAGAGGTGCAAAAGCACATCGAGAGAGTGCAGCGGGAAATCGGCTTTCAGTATGTTCGTTTTCACGGTATTTTTGATGATGAGATGATGATATATGGCGAGAATGAACGAGGGGAAGTCAACCTAAACTTTGCTTATAGCGATTCATTGTTTGATTTTTTACTTGCATCAGGGCTGAAACCGTTTCTGGAGCTTTCCTTTCTACCGCGTCAGCTTGCGGGAGAGGAATGCGAGACTGTTTTTTATAAAAAGAGCATTGTAGGCAAACTTAAGGACCTTGGTAAGTGGAACCAGATGATTCATCAATTTATTGCGCATTACGTTCGAAAATATGGTATTCATGAGGTTCGACAATGGTATTTTGAAGTGTGGAATGAACCGGAAATCTATATTTTTTGGCCAGATACATATGAGGCATACTGCGAGCTGTTCATCTCCACCTATCAAACCATCAAATCCCTAGATCCCGGGCTGCGTGTAGGGGGGCCAGGTGTTTTGTCGATTACCTTGATGCAGAGGGATTGGTTGACCCGCTTTGTGCACGATGTGAGCATACGACAAGCAGAGCCTGATTTTATTTCCTTCCACAGCTACCCATATGATGAAGCACAAAGATACTCCGATGATATCCGGTTAGATTATGAGCAATACCCTAATCTTTTGTTTCAAAGTATTGAACTTTCAGCGGATACAGAATATTTATCGAAAGTGATAGCTAAATTGAAAGAAACCGTATCAGAAGCTTCAGGAGGTTATGCACCTGAACTTCATATGACAGAATGGAATGCCACGGGATCTCACCGTGACTTGGTAAATGATACGTGCTTTAAAGCGGCGTACATCGTGAAAAATGTGCTGGAGAATATGGATGGGCTACATAGTTTTGGCTACTGGACGGCGACTGACCTGCTTGAAGAGTTCAAAATGTCATCAGAGCTGTTTCACGGTGGCCTGGGTTTGATGACGTATAACGGCATACCGAAGCCAGCTTTTTATGCCTTCAGGCTGCTATCAAAATTAGGCCGCAATTTCGTTGATCGAGGTAAGGGATATTACATGACTAGAAGTGAAAAGGGGCTACAGGTGCTGATGTATGCTTATGTGCATATCGATTCATTGTACCGCAAAGGAGATGCCTCGTTAATTAGCCGTACGAACAGATACGATGTGTTTGAAGAAAGCGGGTCCAAAGAGCTGACATTGGAGCTAACAGACCTTCGACCGGGATCATACACGCTCAAACGACATACGATCAACAGGCAGAGTGGAAGCGCATTCGACTTGTGGGTGCAAATGGGAGCGCCCTTACAGATGGACACTGACACTGTGGACTATTTGAAGCAAGCGAGCTGCCCACAATTAACGTTTGAACAGGTCGAAATAGCGGGCACCTATACGTTAGTGACCACATTGTCTCCGCATGAAGTACAGCTGGTGGAACTGATTGGATGAATAGAGGGCTGGACAGTATAGGCAAACATTTGTCTTTATGATTCAGCTTTTTTCAGATAGCTGCTTCTGAAATTTGCGACGTTTATTTGGTAGGCCTTTATGGCGAATTTCTTAGTAAGTTTGTGTAATTCCGTTTTTCTTTGCTCTCCGTCTTTCATGTAAAACCCATCATCATAGAGCAATTGTTTTAATACTCTTTTTGCCGTATCAATAGCCAAGTTTTCTTTCTGTAACAGGAAATAACAAATGCTGTAACACTCTACTTCATAGTCCTTTAAACAGGATGCTCTTTCATTAAGTGTTTTCACCGCACTATCTCTCCTAACCTTTGTAATCATTGAGGTTGGGTCGTATGTTACCTCAGAACTTAAATGTAAAAATTAACTTTCAACCTCATTGTATTGGTCATTACCATAAAGCATAAGTACCAACTTTTTGTAGTACCGTTTAACTCGTAAAACAGGGTGACGAAAACGACTTCAGGACACGCCTTAGTGTGTGGTGATACATCCTTCAACGAAGTGGTAAGCAGCAATTATTCATTAACGGGGGAGACTAGAGTAGTCGATAATTCGGAGGATAAAAGCAACCAGCCAGCAGAGCACAAGAGGCTCTRCTGGCTGGTTGCTTTTCAATATTAAGGATACTAGTTGGAGCTACGAATCAATTTTGTAACGCTTCCCTCACTATTCTTAAACTTATTATTCGTGTTCAGGTTTTTCTGCAAGCCAATCTTCCAAAGCTGCTACACGTTCAGGGTGAAGATAGCTTCTAGCAAGGAAGCCTGCTCCATGTGAAGGCATCCTATCTTGATCCGTCGGTTGATATCGCAAGTCTACGCTCCAGCGTACTTCATCTGATTCATTAGGTGTCGACATATGGAGGCAGCGATCATTAAAGAGAATGGCGCTTCCAGCTGGAACCGGTAACACAACGGTTTTTGTTTTCCCAAGCTGGTTTTCTTTCAATGCTGTGTACCCCGTGCCAGTAGAACCTTCCGTATGCCATTCCAACAGCTTTGTGCGATGAGTTTTAGGCTTGATATTCAAACAACCATTAACTTCATTAGCATCAACAAGAGGAATCCAAACGGTAATGACGGGATTCGAATTTGCATCAGGCCAATATGATTTATCTTGGTGCCAAGGTACTGCCCCTGCTGCAACCTTCGGAATTTTGGGCCTTGTGTTATATACCGGATTTGAAAATAACTCACCGCCGATTAACGATTCCACAGCGTCCAAAATTTTGGGATTACTCATTAGATGGAAATAACCTGGTAGTCTGTCACGCCAGCTCCTTCCAAATTTAAGGAACTCTTCTGAGGTCAAATCTTTGAATAACTCTGCCAATCTGTATTTGAAGGGGCGATGCTCTAATTTATCGCTAATGAGTCCTGCTTGCAATAACTCTTCTGCAATTAATGATACCTTCTGATTCATCGCTTCCTTGGCAGGCTCCAAATCCTGTTCCGATAATAGATTGGGAAGCACAATATACCCTTGCTCATTATAGAAGTCGACCTGCTCTTTAGTTAAACTTCCGTTGCTTGATGGGATAATAATGGTATGAACCCTCCTTGTTGATACTTGTATTTGAATTTATAGTAGCAAATAGTAGGGAAATCTGTATTTAGATATGAGTACGATTGTTTATCAATACTTCCGGAAACATTTCTATATTATCGTCCATGCCTTTGTTATTATAAGGTCAAGGGGGAAGAAGTGAATATGAATACTGTCATCGAAATTTGTCCTATTATTAGAGTCGCTCATCATTATAAGTTCCATCACGAAAGAACGACTGGTGATTCGGGTCGCTTCGGGTATTGTTATGCTTTTCATTTCGTTGAAAGCGGAAGAGGAAAAATAATAGTACCGCCGAACTCCTATTCCATTCAAAAGGGTGATCTGATCTATCTACCACCCGCAAGTGAGCATTCTTTCCTTTCCGACCACGATAATCAGCTTTCTACCTATAATGTGTATTGTGAGTTGTGGCAGGATAAGCCAATAACGACTGAAATCCATTTGACATTTGAAATAGCAAAGCTTGATAAGCTGTTGTTAACACGTGTGATTAAGGATACCGAATTAGACCAGCTACCTTCAGTCATCCCTTTACAGCATCATAGCGGACTGGCCGAGATTTTTACTCATATCGTACAGCAGCATCAGAAAAAGGATGTTAATTTCAATATAATTACAAGTAGTTTATTAAAAGCATTTATTTTGGAGGTCATCCAAGTTTCTCAAAATAAACCGTTTATCGATCCTAGAATTAAGATCATCATGGAACGGATTCAGAGAGAAGCTAGTGCTGGATGTAACTACGAGAGCTGGCTGAAGTTAAGCGGCTTGAAAAAAACGCAGTTCCATCAGCTGTTCAAGCAAACGACGGACATGTCTCCTAAGGCATTTTGGACCAAAGCGGTCATGAAGCAAGCTGCTGTCTCCCTGATGGAAAACAATCTCTCCATAACAGAATTGGCCGACATTTTGGGATATTCATCCATTCATCATTTTACCAAACAATTTACATCCTATTATGGTGTTTCTCCTACTAATTTTCGTAAGCAACAACAATGATGGCGTTTAAAACATATTAATAATAGAATTCATTTCACAATTATACTGAAAATATATATTAGAACTAATTTGGTTAATTTTATGGTAAAATATTTTCGTAGAGCATGATGCACAGGGGGCAAAAATAATGGAGCATTTTATAGGCAAGACAGCGAAGCATGATGTTCTTAACGCATATGGCGTTACGATCGTTCCTGCCCAAACGATCCTTAATTATGAATCTATTCAAATCATGATTAAACATAAGGTAGATATAGAATCAGTTGTAATGGTCGAATCTCCAGTTAGAGAAACTTTTCGCTCAAGTGAGCTGATGCAGCATACAGTGGGGTTATCTAAAGTATTGTTTGAGTCGATACCTKCATTACGAAAGGTTCCTTTAATGGAGTTTCGGAAAGATATAGTGCCAGTAATTCAACAAATTTCTGAAACCGCAAACATATTTGATTTGTTTGAAACGATAAAAGCTAGAGATGAATATACGTATCAACATAATATTGGGGTCGGCGTTTTGTCGACGCTTATTGGGAAATGGATGAATCTAGATGAGTCAGAGCTTTCCATTTTGACGCTTGCAGCTACACTGCATGATGTTGGTAAAGTGAGAATTCCAATAGAAATTTTAAATAAACCTGGAAAGCTAACAGATGATGAATTCCAACTCGTTAAAAAGCATACCATCTACGGCTATGATTTATTAAAAAACACAGTGGGATTAAGCCAAAGAGTAGCACTAGTTGCTCTTCAGCATCACGAGCGTGAAGATAACCGAGGTTATCCATTAGGACTTGGCAAAGGCCAAGTCGATCTATTTAGTTCTATCGTTGCTGTAGCAGATATTTTTCATGCGATGTCTTCCAAAAGGCCTTATCATGATCCGCTTTCTTTTCATGAAATCATTAGGCAAATGAGTGATGGTAAATTTGGGGCTCTAAATCCACAAATCATATCCGTCTTTATTGAAAATGTTATGAAAAGACTCGTAGGAAAACGTGTAGTATTAACGAATAATAGTCAAGGAGAGGTTGTATACCTCAATCCTCATAGCCTTGAAACACCGCTAATTAAAGTGAAAGATCATTTTTTGGATTTGAGCCAGGACAGAGATATACATATTCGAGAGATCATTGCTTAGTGAGTTGAATTCTATAAATAGACCTAAGGAAGCCGTAAATGATGCTATCATTTACGGCTTTCTTTATATTAAAACATCACTTTATCGATCCCATTGCTTGAATCTTTGTTTTGACCTTCACATTGATTTCTGCTTTCGACAGGGTATCCTCCCAATTATCCTGAACTTTTTTCCAATGGGAATACTCATAAGCTCTCGCATACATTCCGAGCCCAATCGGGTCGATTTTGGCTTTTTGGATTTTTTTTATCAATTGAAGAAATTGCTTTTGCAGCTCGTCTTCAATTTCCTTTTCCAATTTAGGTGCTTCCCGCTTGACGTCAAAAGGAAATAAGCGCTCCTTTATGGATATTCTCATGTTAACTCCGATATCAAATATAAACTTGTCATCCTTATAGTTTGTTTTTGTTTTAACAGAAATGGCCTCAGGCAAAATGTTTAGAGTATCCTTATGGAAAATTCCCTCATTCGACAGTTCGGGAACGTGAATCGTAAATGAGAACTCCCCCGCTGTTTCATGCTGCATGATTCGGAGCAGTTGGGTTTCATCAGAATTAATGGACAGTTTGTATTTACCGGACTGCGCCAAAAGCGCTGAGCCCTTCAGTATAATTTGTCCATCTTTTTTAATCTCTGAAATACTAGGCGTTAAACCTTTTTCTACAAATTGACGGCGAAGCTCTTGAACGGTCGTTGCTACTGTAATATTTCTTTGGTGAGCGGTTTCAATCAGCTTTGTCAAATAGATAGGTAGACGTGGCTTGTCTTTGGGCTTGAACTTGATAACATCCGTAACAGGACCGTCAACCATAACGACTCGAGTCATAACCGTATTTTTACCATCCCTATAGACGACATCTAAAACAGGGAACCAGTCTTTGTGCTGTAGAACACGTTTGCCAATGAGCAGCATTTGGAGCTTGCCTCGGCTAGTTAAAGCAGTGACCGTGGCATCAAAATGTCGCTTGGATTCGCGAAGTGTAAGGGCTTGAACGAAAGTAGTCTCTTCCTTTTCTTTCGCCTCTGAATTAAATACAGGGCTGGTTGATGAAATGACAAGGCGGTTCTCTTCATCGAGATCAATTCCCAGTACCAGGGAAAGCGAGATGTCTTCAATATTGATTTGATCCACACAACCCGGAAGGATTGACAGTGCCATCAGCAAACAAAATAGGTAAACACGTTTCATTAAGATACTCTCCTCGTAAAACGTTTATAGAGAAGGACATACAGGTATAGAAAAAATGGAAACACATAGGCAAACCATAATCCTGTTTCACTTATATTTTTCTGCCATTGTTGCGCCTGATTCCATGATGGATGGACAGCAATAATAAGTGTAATAATTAGCAGGAAGAATACAGCGGCATATAGAGGTGGAGCTTCCTTCCCAAACAATTTGCCTGTGCTAAAGACCGCTCCAAACATATGAGTCAGCCAAGCGGTTGAAATGATAAATAGGTAAAGAGCTAAAAAAATCATGTCAAAGCGTTCAAGAAACCGAAATTCAACGACTTTCAAGAAACTCAGCAGTGGTTGATTATAGCTTGTAATATCATCGGGGCTGAAATATGTGAAGCAAAGTAAGGTGATTCCTAGGTAAACGATTAAAGTCAATGAATTGGCAATAATGACTCCACGAACAGCAAGCTCCTTTTTCTGTAGAAAAGGATAAATAAAAAACAAGCACTCAAAACCCTGAAAAGAATATATGGTCGTTTGTACTCCATCAAAAATTGGCCCCCATCCTTCTTTGATAACAGGAAGCATGTGAATCCAATGACTTTCTTTCAAAGGGACCATTAGGATAAGTGGCATCCAGAGCATTAGAAAAAAAACGAGTTCATTGTATCGTCCTAATACACGCAAACCGCTGCGAGCAACAAAATACCCTGGGACAATCAATAAAATCATGATCCGATAGTCCGGAGTTAGCGGTAAAAACCAGTGCTTTACGAAGAGCATGGTGAATGTAAGTACCGTATAAACAAATAATACAAAATAAGCAATGACTGGGATGATTAAAATCTTTCCGATGACTTTGCCAAATAGGCGATTTAACAGATCTGGCAATGTATCGGTGGGGTATTTTTTAAAAGCCAGCACGATTATAATACAGGCGATCATGCTGATGACATAGCCGATAAGGAGGGATATCCAGCCATCGGTTCCTGCTTTAATTGCCAAATCCATTGGCAGTGAGAATATACCTGTAGCTACTTGAGCTCCATGGACGATAAAAATAAACTGCATAAAAGTAATTTCATTTAAGGCGTATTTTTTCATGGTTCTTCCCCTTTCTGAGAATTATCTAGTCTGACAGATTGAACTGCACTAGTACTTTTAGGTCGCTTGATCATCGTCCATAGAGGCATACGAATAAATACATCTTTCATATCAGCAAATCTCCAAGGAGCTAG
>NZ_JBFUHJ010000237.1:0-8253 GCF_056402455.1 Paenibacillus sp. P4_A7
ATATTGAGAAGCAATCCGCTGATTTGACGCAAGGTTTATATTTGGCAATCGAATCGTTGCTGCTCACATTTCAATACGCATGCGGCTTAATGCGTAAAAAGCATACATAATCACGGGGGGCGGGGAATACTCGTGGAGCTAAAGGGCAGAACAGCATTAGTAACGGGAAGCGCCAAGGGCTTAGGCAAACGAACGGCGCTGCAGCTTGCGGAGCAGGGCTGCAATATCGTAATCAATTACTTTCAGAGCGAGCTGGAAGCACTGCAGGTGAAACAGCAAATCGAGGCGTTAGGTGCAAAGGCAATCACGGTACAAGCCGACATCTCGACGACTGAGGGCGTTGAAACGCTTGCTGAAGCAACCGAAAGCTGGGCTGGCGGTGCTGATATTCTCGTAAATAACGCGGGTCCATTTGTACGAGAGCGACGCTTGTTTAGCAATTATGATGAGGCCACGATTATTCGGCTGCTGCATGGAAATTTGTTAGGTGTGATGCTTCTTGACCATCGTCTTTTACCGGAAATGAGACGGCGAAAGTGGGGACGTATTATTCACTTTGGTTTTGGTCATGCTGGGGAAGCAAGAGCCTGGCCTCATCGGGCGGTTTATGCTGCGGCCAAGACTGGTTTAGTATCCTTTACGAAGTCACTGGCTGTTGAAGAAGCGCCGTATGGCATTACTGTCAATTTGATCGGGCCTGGTGATATTCGCGGCCTGAATAAAGAACGTTCCATTGCTGAGGTAGAGGACGAATATGACTCCGAGTCGCCCATTGGACGGCCAGGAGCAGGTGAGGATGTCGCACGTGTCATTCAGTTTTTGTGTGAGATGAAATCCAACTTTTTAACTGGAAACGTGATTGACGTAACAGGTGGCTTTGATCCGATTGTCGCTAATATTAAAGGGGTATACTAACATCCTATACAAAAAAAGAGTCTTATCGATAAGCGAAGGAGCGAGGCTCCTTGCATTCGATAAGACTCTTCGTCATTTCTGGGATAACGGATAGCATGCAAAGCATGACAATCACAACCCTAATGACATATAAGCACCGTATAAAGGTGTGTCTTATAGGTTCTTATATTTTTTAGAATACTTGAACGACTTCCACTACACCTTCAACTTCTTCAAGAAGTGCGCGTTCAATACCCGCTTTAAGTGTAATTGTCGAACTTGGACAGCTGCCGCAAGCTCCCATCAAACGAAGTTGAATAATGCCGCCTTCGACATCAACTAATTCAACATCGCCGCCGTCACGTTGTAAAAACGGACGAAGCTTATCTAAAACGTCTAACACTTCATCATACATAGTGCTTTGTGTTTGTTCACTCATTGCAATCATCTCCTTTCTCCCCTATTATAGTACAAAGTGAAGCAATTGAAAATGGATAGTAACTAAGTAAAGTTAGGTGAAGCATAGTGTTTAAACCAATGATCGAGTTTTGTGCCAGCAATATGCACCATGGCACAGACCGTATAATGAAAACATTCGAAGAAGATGAAGAGTTCGAAGTCAACGAATATGGCTGTCTGGGCAATTGCGGTGAATGTTATTTAAAACCGTTTGCACTTGTGGAAGGTACTATAGTAGCCGTTGAATCTGTCGATGAATTACATGAACAAATCTTGAAAGCACTCGAGCAGCAGGATGCTGATCGTGATGCACTGGACAAGCTGCTTGATGATTTGTAATGAGAGTGCTTATCCCATTAGCCCAAGTGACGCTTAGAACGCCAGAGCACACCACTCTTAACAAGCCGTGGCACACGACCCATTATAGGTGTGCCGCCCATAATCCCAAACCCACTTTTTTTGCCTAGAGAACCAAGCACGCCCTTTAGCTTAATCTTACCTAAACGAGGCGTTTTATTATGCCAAATGGCTTGCATAACCTCAGCAATTTGTTTTCCTTGCGCACCTGCTGCTTGCCCGCTTGGTGATAATGGTAAAGCAGCACAATCACCGACGATAAATACGTCGTTATAGTCTGGCAATTGGTGGTACTCGTTAATAATTAATCTTCCTTGATTATCTTTYGGCAAATTCATGCGCTGAACGAGCGGCACAGGCTGGATGCCTGCTGTCCATACTGTCACATCGCTATAAATAGGACTAGATGAATGACAATCATGTAATATGCCGCCTTCCAGCTTCGTTAAACCGACATTGCCGAGCATCTCCACTTGATGTTCGGCAAACCAATCAGCAACATAAGCTTGAAGCTTGCCTGGGAATGCGGATAATACACGTGGTCCTCGATCCAAAATCCTAATATTAAGGTCAGGACGGCTTTCCCTAAGTTCGGCAGCTACTTCAACCCCGCTTAAACCACCGCCAACGATTGATATTTGTCCGTATGGCTTTACTCCGTTAAGCTTGGCGTACGTCTGTCTTGCTGCTGAGAACGTTTGAATGCTTGTGGAGAACTGTTCAGCACCGTCAATACCGTGGTACTTATCCGTGCAGCCAAGTCCTATAACAAGCCATTCATACTCGAGTGACTCCTCATCCTGGATATGAACGAGCTTTTGCTCCATGTCCACATCCAACACTTCACCATAAGTAATCGTGATTCTAGGGTCTACAGGAAATTTAATTCTAAGCTCTAGATCCGAAACCGTACCTGCAGCTAATGCGTAATATTCTGTCTTCAAACCTTGGAAGGGCATGCGGTCAACCAAAATGATGGATACGTCCTCTGGTAATTGTTTCTCTAACAGATCGTTTGCGATAGCGAGTCCGCCATAGCCTCCACCCAAAATGATTACTTTTCTCATATTTATTCCAGCTCCATGCTTCTATATGATAGTACTATAATGTGCTTTATGGTTACTGAATACTCAATCATACACTTTTATTTCATTGTAAAAGGTGTCACGCTCAACCGGAATCCGGCCTGCTCCTTTAATTAGCCAGATTAGGTCCTCACGAGTAATACCTTCTGGCGTTAATGCACCTGCTGCATGGCTGATCTTTTCTTTTACAATCGTTCCGTGCGCATCTGAAGCTCCCATAGTTAGAGCTACTTGAGTAAGCTGAACGCCAATATTAATGAAATAAGCTTTAATATGCTGGAAGTTATCAAGCATTAACCGACTGATTGCAATCGTCTTTAAGTCCTCAAAGGCAGAGTTGCGACGACGGATCCCGGCTTTTGGATTAATCGGCTGCATAGACAATGGAATGAACACGAGAAAGCCGTTCGTTTCATCCTGCAACTCACGGATATGAATCAAATGGCGGATACGTTCTTCTTTGGTTTCGATGGATCCATATAACATGGTTGTATGTGTTCTTAATCCGAGCTCATGCGCAGTTCGGTGTACTTGTAGATACTGCGAAACATCTGCTTTATCAACACGCATTTTCTTACGATAATGATCCGATAATATTTCTGCGCCTCCGCCGGTAAGTGATTGAAGTCCTGCTTTTATAAGCTCCTCGAGCACTTCCTTGTAGCTAAGTCCGCTAATGCGTGAGAAGAAGTCAATTTCCGCAGCTGTGTATGCTTTAAGTGTCACTTCCGGGAATCTTGCTTTCAATGCTTTCAGTGAATCGACATAATATTGGAAAGGAACGTTCGGGTTATGGCCACCGACGATATGGAACTCTCTAACGCCAGGATGGTAGTGCTTCTCGACATACTCAATCATTTGCTGACCGCTAAGAGTGTAAGAGCCTTCTTCGCCTTCGTCTTTGCGGAAGTTGCAGAACGCACAATGCGCTTCGCACACGTTGGTGAAATAGAGACTCATGTTCTCGATAAAATAAACCTTTTTGCCATTTTTGCGCAATGCGACTTCATTGGCCAGTTGACCGATGGTCAGCAGATCATCCGATTGATATAAGAAAATGCCATCTTCCAGCGAAAGCCGCTGGCCATGACGAACTTTTTCAATAATTTGCTGCATCTGTTTGTCTTCAGTAGGGATAACAACGTTCATGGCGTAGCCTCCTAAATAAATGTAGTTTGTGAAAAAAATAACGTTCTTTTCCGAGCAAGAAGCTGTAACTATTATAAACCTGATATGTAGTACGGGCAATAAGAAAAGTCTTTTCTTCAGCGGTGTGGCTGTGTAGGGGTAGTAAATTAGAGCTTTAGGCATATTATCTTGAGGGACTGAACAAATTGGAGTATACTATTTATAAGTAAGTGAACTTCATTTTGGAATAGATTTAGAATAGATATTGATAAGCGGAGGGATGTAACATGATCACAATTAGTGATACAGCATCTGATAAAATAAAAGAAATGCTGGCAGAAGAAGGCGGTCCTGAAATGTTTTTGCGGATCGGCGTCAAAGAAGGCGGCTGCACAGGCTTCTCATACGGAATGGGTTTCGATGATGAAGAGCATGAAGGCGATAAAGCACTAGAAATGCAAGGTCTGAAGGTTGTTGTGGACGGGGATAGCATTCCTTATTTGAACGGCCTCGTTATCGATTTTAAAGAGTCGGGAATGAGCGGTGGTTTTACAATCGAAAATCCTAACGCAAGCGCGACATGCGGTTGTGGATCGTCGTTCCGTACGGCGACTGCTGCTGGCAAGCCAGCTGCTGCAGGCGAGTGCTAATTGTGGAAGTTAAGTAAAATATAGTAAAGGGTTATATCGTGAGGTCATAGACCTTCCGATATAACCCTTTTTTTAATATACAATAATTTATAAGTTTTCACTTATAAATGTACTTATATATCTCCGCGAAACGAATGCTTTTGCCGAAGAAGACGGCGACAGCCGTTTACGCTTGTGAAATGCACATAAGAAAAAGGAGCCCTTTTACAGGCTCCCCTTCGACGGTGTTTGATCGTATGAGTATCTTCAAAAGTCACACTTCACATCATTAGAAATACTTGGGCACCGCTTGTTCACTTTCCGTTTTAAAGGAATGTTACTAGGCGTGTGTGTTCAGAAATATTCTGCGACACAACCCCTCGCTTTCAGTTGGCTTAGTGATTAGTTAAATTCCTCTTGTAGCCCTAGCACCGAATGGTCCAACGGAACCACACCTCTCTTCACACCGTCAAATATATCTTGCACATATTTTGAGTTACTTATACATCTAACAATCAATAATTTTAGAAAAAATAAAATGTGCTCTATAAATAAGGTTATGTTTGATCAGTTGTCCCGTTCCTGCTATGTTAATAAAAGCAAAAATGAACGAATATAGGAGGCACATCATGTATCGAGTTTTCATTGTAGAGGACGATGTGAAAATAGCAGCGATTCTTAAAAATAACATGGAGAAATACGGATTTGAGGCAGCTTCCGCCATGAACTTTCGCGAACTGATGCTGGAGTTGGAGGCATATGAGCCGCATTTAGTGCTGCTTGATATTAATTTACCGTATTTTGATGGTTACTATTGGTGTAGACAAATTCGTACCCGTTCAAGTGTGCCCATTATATTTATTTCCGCTCGTGCCGGGGAAATGGATCAGGTTATGGCGATTGAGAACGGCGGGGACGATTATGTAACTAAGCCCATTCATTTAGATTTATTGATGGCGAAGGTGAAGAGCGTGTTAAGGCGTGTATATGGCGAGTATTCGTCAGGTGYAGGTTTAACTGAAATAGGCGATAGCAACGGAAGCTCTGGAAGCGGCCAAGGCGAAATCGTTGCAAGTGGACTGCGCTTGTTTTTAAGCCGTAATGAGCTGGAGTGGGAAGGGCGGCGGGTCGAGCTGACCAAAAACGAGCAGTTGCTGGCAGAGAGCTTAATGAAGCGGCCTGGGCAAGTTGCTTCGCGTGAGGAGCTGCTGGAGTCGTTATGGGATGATGTGCAGTTCGTCGATGATAATACGTTGACTGTAAATGTAACAAGGCTTCGCAAAAAGCTGGAGGAGCTCGGACTGCCGAAGGCAATTGAGACCATACGTGGAAAAGGCTATAAGCTGACGCTTGATACTGCCAAACAGGAGGAAGAAACGTTATGAGGGGGGTATCTGCCCTTATTTTTTTGCGTGATCGATTACTTTATATACTCGTATTTGCTCTAATAATTGGTGTATTCATCGTTCTCATGCTGCTGGAGAAGGAACGAAATCCGGGATTTATTGATCTAAATACGATTTATTATTTTATTGTGTTAGCTATTATTTTTGTGCTGTTGTGGCTTATGGCTGATTATCTTCGTCAGCGCGCTTATTTCAAACAGCTTCTAGAAGCAATAGCTCGTTCAGGTGAGCTGCAGGCGTCTTCAATCGTTCGGAGTGTTGTCACGAAGGAACAGCAGCTCGTCACACAGTTATTGGAAGAGCAGCATCGCTCCTATTTGAATGAGCTTGGCAAATATCGCCGTCAGCAGGAGTTTCATAATCACTTCGTGCTGCAATGGGTTCACCATATGAAGACACCTGTTTCGGTGATTGATTTGCTTGCACAGGAGGCATTGCAGAAGCCATCGCTTCAGGAAGAGGAAAAGCAGCTTGTTGTAAGCATTCACGAGGAATCGGATCGTTTAACAAGAGGTCTTGAGATGATGCTGTACACTGCGCGCCTAGATAAATTCGAGATCGATTTGCATAGCAAAAAGATTCCTCTGCATGAGCTCATCCGAACGGTTATTAACGCGCATAAAAGGCTATGCATCCGCCATTCGATTTTCCCTCGTATAGACGGAGAGTTGTGGGTAGAGACGGATGAGAAATGGATGACGTTTGTGCTAAATCAATTTGTTAGTAATGCCATTAAGTATAGTAAAAGCAAGGCAGGCTCTAAGTCCATTGTATTTCATTTATTGTCTCACGAGCATGGTGGTGGAGTGCTGGAGGTAAGGGATGAAGGCATTGGAATCGCATCGTATGATTTGCCACGAATCTTTGATCCGTTTTTCACTGGTGAAAATGGACGAGTGGAAGGGGAGTCAACGGGTATGGGACTTTATTTAGTGAAACAGGTTTGCAATAGGCTGGGTCATGTATTAGGTGTATCATCAGAAATAGGGGTAGGCACAACGTTCACTATAACTTTTGAACCACGTGGTATTCATCGATTGAACAGCGAAGCTAAAGAAAGTATTCGGGCTATAGTGACAACTTTGTAAGCTTCCATTCAGAAATGAAAGAGTAATCGATGGGTTTGAAACCTCCTCGGGGCTATACTAGCATTATTAAAGCTTTTATACAGAGAAATTCGAGGAGGAAATAGGTAATGAGCGTACTAAGAGCGCAGGGGCTAGGTAAAATATATAGCAGTAAAGGTAATGTCGTTTACAAGGCGTTAGAAGATGTTGAGCTAACTGTAGAAGCCGGGGAATYCGTTGGTGTCATGGGTCCTTCGGGAAGCGGGAAAACAACGCTGCTTAATTTGCTGGCAACGATTGATCGGCCGACTTCCGGCCAACTCGAAATTAATGGCGTGAACCCAAGTAAACTGACGGATAAGAAACTGGCGTTGTTCCGTCGCCGCGAGCTTGGATTCGTATTTCAAGACTTCAATTTACTTGACACGCTTTCCATCAAAGAAAATATTATTTTGCCGCTCGTATTGGAGGGCATGGCACCAAAGTTAATTGAGCAGAAGCTAATGCCGCTTGCTGAGCTGCTGCAAATCACAGCTATTTTAAATAAGCGAACCTATGAAGTATCAGGTGGTCAGAAACAGCGCGCGGCTATCGCTCGAGCTATCGTGCACCAGCCTTCGCTTGTGCTGGCGGATGAGCTTACTGGTAATCTGGATTCCAAGTCAGCAAAGGATGTTATGGACTCCCTCAAGGACATGAATGAGCGCTTCAAAGCGACCGTACTAATGGTAACGCATGATCCGTTCTCGGCAAGCTATTGTCAGAGAATCGTCTTTATAAAAGATGGCAAGTTTTTCTCTGAGATACGCCGCGGCTCGAATCGACAAGCGTTCTTCCAGCAAATATTAGATGCGCTCAGCATTCTGGGAGGTAATTTCGATGACATTCCGTTCGCTCGCGCTTAGTAATGTACGGGGTAACTGGCGGTCGTATAGCGCGTTTTTTCTAAGTAGTGTATTTTCTGTCATGATATTTTATATTTATGCAGCATTTCTAGCACATCCTGACGTGGTGAGCGGTCATATTATGGCTGCATCGAAAATTCGTCAAGGCATGGTGTTTTGTGAATACATTATTGTGATCTTCTCATTCCTATTTGTGCTTTACTCCAATTCGGCCTTTCTTAAGACAAGGCAGCAGGAGTTTGGTTTATTTTCATTATTCGGTATGACAAGGGCACAGCTGAGAAAGCTAGTTATCTATGAAAATGCAGCCATTGCAGTGCCTG
>NZ_JBFUHJ010000238.1:0-8243 GCF_056402455.1 Paenibacillus sp. P4_A7
GCATTAGAATCGATGAAGCCGCGTATGGAGCGGATAGCTCTATTAAGAAGCAAGCTAGTGGAGATCATTCAAGCTATACCTGAACTGAAGCTAAACAGCGGTGAACCTGTTGCGCCGCATATTGTTCACTTCTCGTATCCCGGTATGAAGCCAGAGGTCATCATTAATATGCTGGAGCAGCATGATATTATGGCATCAACTAAATCAGCCTGCTCTTCGAAAGATGATAAGCCAAGCCGAGTTCTGCTTGCTATAGGTGCAAGCTCAGCTCATGCARCTGGGGGCATTAGAATTAGCTTTGGAGAAGAGCATACAGAGCAGGACGTCGTTAAATTAGGTGAAGTGCTACAGCTTGCTATAAAAGAATTGAAGCCGCTCGAGAGGAGATTGACATAAATTGCTTTACGATCAAATAGTACTGCGATATGGAGATTTAACAGTTAAGGGAAGGAATCGTCATAAATTTGAGAAACGAATGCTTGAACAAGTTAAACAAGCTTGTATAGAGTATGCTGACATTACCTATTACCAATCATTTGGCCGATTATATGTAAAGCTAAACGGACATCCGTATAAGCCAGTACTCGATCGTTTGAAGGATCTATTTGGGATAACATCTCTTAGTCCAGCTGTAAGTACAGAGTTAGACTTGGAACAAATACGATCGGCAGCTGTGGATGTTATGCGTTCACTTCCAAAGTTGCCGGAGACGTTTAAGGTTAGTGTGAAGCGGGCGTGCAAGAAGTTTCCACACGATTCGCAGGAAATGAATCATCTGGTTGGAGGACATATCCTGCGCGCCATACCGGAGCTTAAAGTTAATGTACGTCAACCTGAGGTCGAGCTTCGAGTTGATATTCAGGAAGAAGCCACATACGTTTTCTACGAAATGATCGCAGGCGCAGGAGGCTTTCCATTTGGTTCAAACGGAAAGGGAATGCTGCTGTTATCCGGCGGTATCGATAGTCCGGTAGCCGGTTGGATGGCATTGCGTAAAGGACTTGAGCTGGAAGCCGTTCATTTCCATAGTTACCCTTTCACAAGTGAAAAAGCAAAGGAAAAAGTCATTGAGCTGACAAAGCGATTGTCGTATTTTAGCGGAGATCCGATCAAACTGCATCTTGTACCATTCACGGAAATCCAAACAACATTGGCAGGAGCCAACCAAGATAAACTAATTATTACGTTGATGCGAAGAGCTATGCTGCGCATAACGGAACAATTAGCGGAGCTTAATGGAGCTAAGGGAATTATTACAGGGGAGAGTCTAGGTCAAGTAGCAAGCCAGACACTGTCCAGTATGAATATTATCGGACGCGCAACGGATCTTCCGCTGCTAAAGCCGCTTATCATGATGGATAAACAGGACATAATAAATATTGCTCAACAAATTGGAACCTTTGAAACGTCGATTTTACCTTATGAGGATTGTTGTACATTATTTTTGCCAAAGTCACCAAGCACGAATCCTAACTTGAAAATTGTGGAAAAAGTCGAGTCGCTTATTCCTAACCTCAGTGAACTGATTCATGCAGCTGTAGAAGGAACGGAGCAGATGGTGATTTCACAAGGAAGCCTTGGATCTGAGCAGACCGCTGGTGAAGATCGCTGGTTTTAACGAATATAAATGAAGAGAAAAAAAGCAGCAATCCCACTAATGGGATTGGCTGCTTTTTTGAAGCTTCTTTTGTTTTTTGTGATTATTAGTCCACACTCCTAGACCTATTACCGCGATAATGAGTAGAACAATAAATGTCCAATAAATGAATGTATTGGTTTCGAAGAAAACCTTAAATGATTTCTCGTGCGTAATCATTTTAGCAGCTGTGTAAGCGAGAACGGCAGAGCCAACATACACGATCCATTCGAAGCGGTTGATTAGTTTAATGAAGAGGGTACTTCCCCATACAACAACGGGAACGCTTATAATAAGTCCTAGTACGACAAGCAATGTATCCCCATGTGCTGCACCTGCGACCGCGATTACATTATCGATACCCATAGCGGCATCAGCGATAATAATCGTTCGAATCGATTGCCATAAAGTGTTGCCCGACTTGATGTCATCATGCGGGCTGTCTTGTACTAGTAATTTATATGCAATCCAAAGTAATAACAACCCCCCTACGAGGTTAAGCCAAGGGACGGCTAGCAATTGTACGACGAGCAGTGTGGCGATTATACGAATTCCAACTGCACCGGCGGTTCCCCAAATGACTGCTTGCTTTTGTTGATCTTTAGGCAAATTACGTGCTGCTAATCCGATAACGATGGCGTTATCTCCTGCTAAAATGAGGTCAATAAACACGATAGTAAGCAGTGCTGAGAAGAACTCGATTGAAAATAATTCCATATACAAGCTTCCCCTTTCCAATCCTTACATGCCCTGCCTTAGATGTAAAATAGATACGATTAAATCGGAAGAATGATTCATTTTTTTTTGTTCATATTTCCCTCAGCTTGTACATACAGCTGATAAGAGGGGGAATGTATGGTGGACAACTTGCTTATTTTTATCGAGATCATATTAATTAATGTATTGCTTAGTGGGGATAATGCTATTGTAATCGCAATGGCTAGTCAGCAGCTTCCTCAACATCAACGTAAGGCAGCTGTTTGGTGGGGTGCATTTGCCGCTGTCGCGCTGCGTTGCATATTGACGCTTGTAGCAATTAAGCTGCTTCAGGTGCCTTATTTGCAGGCAATAGGTGCAATTCTGTTGTTTTATATTGCAGTTAAGCTGTTGGCCGATGCAGGTACACAGCATGATACACTTACTGTTAAAAAGCCAAAATCCATTGCTCAAGCCATTTGGACAATCGTAGCGGCAGATTTTATTATGAGTCTTGATAATGTGCTTGCAATTGCTGCAGTTGCTAAAGGTGATTCTGTACTTATTTTACTGGGCATAGCGCTTAGCATACCTATGATCGTGTGGGGAAGTCAGATGTTGGGAACAATGCTTCAAAAATTTCCCGCTCTTTCCTATATTGGGGCAGCGTTGTTGGCTTACGCTGCCGGGGGAATGCTAATGCATGATCCTGGACTAAATAATCTGTTGTTTCATGGGTCAAAAACGCTTACTGAGGCCATCCCATTGCTATGTGTACCGCTTGTAATTGCGCTTGCAGTAATGAAAAAAAAGACGGTTTAAAGGTTATTTTAGCAATAAACATCAGCAAAATTGATCAAGTTTCGATTTTTTTTTTATTGTTAAGGTGCTTCTCTCTGGTATTTTTGACTTAATTCCTATAAACTAATATAGATAAAAACTGTCGTCTTTCGTCGAGTAGTACGATGGACGTTGTAAGGAGCGGAACGCGAATGCCTAATAACAAATATTCCGCTGGAATTATTTTGCTGTTAGCCGGGGTCGTTATATTGTTCGGCAAATTAGGAGTATTCAGCTTTCTGGGTGCAATCTTCTGGCCGTTGCTGGTATTAATTCCTGGAGTGCTGCTGCATGTGCTGTATTTCGGCAGATTAGTTCCGGCAGTCGTGCTTGTCCCTGGTGGAATGCTCGTCGTGTATGCCTTACTGTTTATCGTTTGCAACTTAGTTGGATGGGATTACTTGAAATATTTGTGGCCGCTGTTTATTTCAGGAGTAGCAGCTGGTCTTTACGAATATTATTTGTTCGGTTCATCCAGACCGCGTGTTGTGCTCACAGCATCGATTGCGCTTGCTGCCGCATCAGCTGTATTTATCGTTCTAGTGCTTCTGTGGAGCTGGGGAATTTATGCGATTGCTGTTGCGTTTATTGCAGCGGGTGTTTGGATGATGCTAAGCAAACGCAGACGTTGGTAAGTGTATTAAATAAAAAACAAATGGAGTGGTTAGAAGTTATGCAAGCAAGAGAGAATTTACGGAATATCGCGATTATTGCCCACGTTGACCATGGTAAAACAACATTGGTTGACAAACTGCTTCAACAATCTGGAACATTTCGTGATCACGAAGCAGTACAAGAGCGGGCAATGGACTCCGGTGATTTAGAGCGTGAGCGCGGTATTACGATTTTGGCTAAGAACACTGCTATAAACTACAAGGAATTCCAAATCAACATCATGGATACACCTGGACACGCTGACTTCGGCGGCGAGGTAGAGCGTATTATGAAAATGGTTGACGGTGTACTTCTAGTCGTTGATGCATTTGAAGGCTGTATGCCGCAAACGAAATTCGTTTTGCGCAAAGCGCTTGAGTCGAATCAAACACCAATCGTTGTCGTTAACAAAATTGACCGTCCTAATGCAAGACCAAGCGAAGTTGTAGATGAAGTTCTTGATTTATTCATCGAGCTTGGTGCAAGTGACGAGCAGCTTGAATTCMCAGTTGTTTTTGCTTCCGCGCTAATGGGTACATCCAGTCTTGATCCTGAGAAGCAGGATGACAACATGGAAGCTTTGTACGAAACGATTGTAAGCCGTATCCCATCTCCAACAGAAGACACTGAGAAGCCGTTGCAGTTCCTTGTTACATTGCTCGACTACAACGAATACTTGGGTCGTATTGCAATTGGTCGTGTTAACCGCGGTATCATTCGTCAAGGCCAAACGGTTGCAGTTATGACCCGTGAAGGCGGCACGAAACAAGCAAGAATCGAGAAATTGTTCGGTTTCCAAGGCTTGAAGCGTGTTGAAATTGCAGAAGCAGGAGCAGGCGATATCGTTGCAATTGCTGGTATTCGTGAAATCAATATTGGTGAAACGATTGCTGATCCACAAAATCCAGAAGCTTTGCCAGTTTTGAAAATTGACGAGCCTACATTGCAAATGACGTTCCTTGTTAATAACAGTCCTTTCGCAGGCCGCGAAGGTAAATGGGTTACTTCCCGTAAGCTTCGTGAGCGTCTATTCAAAGAGCTTGAGACAGACGTATCACTTCGTGTTGATGAAACTGATAGCCCAGATGCTTTTGTTGTTTCTGGTCGTGGTGAGCTGCATCTTGGTATTCTTATTGAGAACATGCGCCGTGAAGGCTTTGAGCTTCAAGTTTCTAAGCCTGAAGTTATCATTAAGGAAATTGACGGATCCAAAAAAGAGCCTTATGAGCGTCTATTGATCGACGTTCCAGAGGAAAGTATGGGCGCCGTAATGGAAAGCCTTGGAACACGTAAAGCTGAAATGGTTAATATGATCAATAATGGTACGGGTCAAGTACGTTTAGAGTTCATTATTCCAGCTCGTGGATTGATTGGATATCGTACAAACTTCCTGACATTAACACGCGGCTACGGTATTATGAACAATGCATTTGACAGCTATGGTCCACTTGCGGGTGCAAGCGTGGGCGGCCGTCACCAAGGTGTTCTAGTAGCAAGTGAAAACGGAACTTCAACTTTCTACGGCATGATGGGCGTAGAAGACCGCGGAATCCAATTCTTGGAGCCAGGTACTGAGATCTATGAAGGCATGATCGTCGGCGAGCATACACGCGAGAACGACATCATCGTTAACATTTGTAAAGTGAAGCAGCTTAACAACATCCGTTCAGCTGGTAAAGATGACACAGTTACACTGAAAAGCCCACGTCTATTCTCACTTGAGCAAGCGCTTGAGTATTTGAATGATGATGAGTACTGTGAAATCACTCCGAAGACGATCCGTCTTCGCAAAAAAATATTGAACAAGAGCGAGCGCGAGCGTGCGGACAAAAACCGCAAAAACGCTCAAGCTAGCGTTTAAGACAAATAGGTAGTAATAAACTAAGGTTTTGCTAACGCAAAACCTTAGTTTATTATTTAAGAAGTAAGTTTTGTATTCACAAAACCTAAGATCATGCTTACGAAGTAGGTTTTGTATTCACAAAACCTTTAAAGGAGGTAAGTAACATGCAACAGTGGCTAAGTGACCACAAGCTCGTATCGTATTTGTTGATACTTGGATTTACGATATACATATTTAACAAAGTGTTTCGCGCTCAGCAGAAGCTGCCGCTACTGAAAGAAATACTTGTTTATGCGCTGATTTTGTTCGGGTCTTTTGTATTGATGATTTTGCAGGTTGATAAGCTGCCAATTATACAATGCTTGGGGATAGCTGTACTCATGATGCTCATGCTGCGCGGTCGTCAGCTGTATGACAAATGGAAAGGCAACAAATCAGTTGAACCATCTTCTCCGAAAGCAGATTCAGGCAAATGAAGTTTGAGGACGCTTTATTCAATTGGCTGCAAATCCAGCTTGTTGCTGACGCTCGTCCTGAAGATCAGGCCGCTATTGAAACCCTAGCCTTTTTTGCTCAAGTGTTGACGGAGGATCATGGTCTGACCAGTTTTGTTGTTGCAAAGACAGATGAGACAATGATTCATGTGAAGTACGAAAAGGATGGCCGCTCTAAGTTGCAGTTATATCCACGAGAGTTAGGGTCACAGCTGTTAACTGATATCGAATCCAATCCAAAATACAACTAAGCTTGTAGGTGAGAAGAATGAGTCAAGGAACAACACCCATTCCTTCAAGAACGAGCTCGCGTAAAACAACAAAACCAAAAAAGCAAAAAAAGCGTAAAAAACGTTCGATTTTAAAGACGTTTATGGTACTTCTATTCGGGCTGTTGCTCATAGTAGCAGCTGGTTTTGCTTATTTGTTGTTTAAAACGGATGATGCACTTGGAGAAATTGGAGCAGACAACAGTTCGGTCGTTATCCCTGCCGGAGAGTCGGTAGATGAAAAATCAGTAGCTATGGTGTTAATGGGTCTGGATTCACGGTCACATGGCGGCGGTCTAAATACTGATGTTATGATGGTGGCTGCCTTTAATCCAAAAACCAAATCGGCTACGGTCATTTCCATTCCACGGGACTCAAAGATTGATGTAAAGGATTATAAAGCCAGAAAAGCAAATGCGTTTTATGCCAACTTTTATTCAGCTGCTATTAATGACGGCATGAAGAAGGAAGCAGCACAGGCTGATGCTAAGCAAGAGGTGCGAACCGTATTTAGTCGTTTATTCGGAATTGATATTAAGTATACTGCAGTTATTAATTTTCAAGGTTTTGCAGATATTGTAGATGCACTTGGCGGTGTGGATGTTGATGTCGATATGCGTATGAAATACAAGGATACTAGAGATGGTACCAATATTGATCTTGAAGAGGGCTTTCAAAAGTTGAACGGTGACAAGGCACTTGATTTTGTCCGTTATCGTCAATCGAATAATGGCAAGAACATGTCCAGTGACTTTGATCGCAACCGTCGTCAAAGTGAAGTGATAGGTGCGTTAACTGACAAGATGAAGTCAATTGGCGGCATTCCTAAAATTGGTAAAGTGATCGACGCTGTTGGAAATAACTTGAAGATGGATATGCCTAAGAAAGAAATTCAAAGTATGATAACGACTTACTTTGGCATTAGTAAAGAGGATATAACCTTCATTGCATTAGAAGGTAATTGGAAAAGCCCTTATGTATATTTAGACGATGTTAAGCTGGATGAGGCTAGTGCTGYACTGAAAGCAAAATTGGCTGAATAACCATAGACGAGTGCTAATATCATAGATATAATAAGGTACAGAGGCCATTTTTGAATCCAGTTCAGAAGGAGGTCACGTGGATGACCGAAGCCGTAGCAGCACAAATAGAGCAATCAATTGAAGCTATTCACAAGCTGCGGCATGATGCCCCTGCGCGCTCATACCTTATTGCAAGAAATTTAGAAGCGGCAAATCCGTTCGATTTGGAATGGTTTACCGCATTAAAGAAAGCCTAGTGATATTTCACTAGGCTTTTTGTGTCTTCAGAGCGGTTTACATCTTTTTATTCAATTTTGGTACTTCCTTCATCTCGGGTTCTTGTGGCGGCAATACATCGCGTGGCATCTGAGGGATTAAACGGCCTATTATGTCAGACATTTCTTCTGCGAAGCCTTGAATAGGCCGTCCGCGCTTAATGTCAGCACCCATTTCATTAAGCCTCTCGTATATATCGATATCTGCTGTCACAAGAGCGTCTATGCCGTATGGATCTTTACGGAAAGCTTCAGCAACGGAATATTTAACAGTACCAACCCTGGAACGCTCCAGTTTGCTGGCAACATCAATACCGACAATTGCTGTATTTCCGAATACAACACAATGCGCATTCTCAACACCGTCAATTCCTTTGGCCAACTGTTCCAGATGTGCCGCAACCTGAGCAGAATCGGCAATTTCCTTTTTACCAGGATCGGTTTGCTGAGCCCGAACACGGCCATTATTCTGTGGAGAGGGTGATGTTTCATTTCGTGCGACTGTACTACAACC
>NZ_JBFUHJ010000239.1:0-8237 GCF_056402455.1 Paenibacillus sp. P4_A7
AGGATAGGTACGGGCAAGCTTTCAGAGGCTTGGCTGAACAAGATTAACGTTGCATTTGAGGTTGGTAAGCCATTTCCTCAGACGTATTTAGAATCGTAAAAGCTCGAATAATAAATGACAACAATGCCATACTATTGATGAAAACGGGAGGTGAACCAACATGGCTAAAAACAAAAATAACAATGCCGCTCAAAATCAAAACAATAAAATGAATACAGAATTTGCAGAAGAGTTTAACCAGAACAACGCTGCAGGTAAACAAGCTTCGAACAATCAACAACAGAAGAATCAGAAGTAAATGTGATGCAATAAAAAAGAACCGTCTAGGAACTTCATTTTCCTAGACGGTTCTTTTTTTCGTCCAAAAACATTTAGCGACTGCATCAATCAGTGTGTATATATGGATATTTTTAGAAGTAGCTCAGTCTAGAGACCGATTGAACATTCAATCGGACGGCCCTTTTTCAAAAGGGGGACTGTCAGTTATACTAGACCTATCAAACTAAGATGGAAGCATAAGGAGCTGATGCTGCTTGAACGGAAATTTCGCAAATCGGTTGTTCACCGGATTAATCATCATTTCGATAGGCGTATTCTTTTTGCTACGGCAAACAGGTTATGTAACCTTTGATTTAGGTGATCTAATATCGATGTATTGGCCAGTCATCCTTATTATTTTCGGGATTAAGGGATTGTTATCTGGTTGTTCCAACGGATCAGGCAACAGCTGGTGGGGAGCTATTATGATCCTTGTCGGATGTATTTTCTTAGGTCGGAATCTTGATTTATTCTCATGGTCAATAGGTGACATTATCCCTTATATTTGGCCGGTTGTCGTTATTTTAGTTGGCATAAATCTAATTTGGAAACCTAAGTCGCGCAGACAGAAGCCGCCAGGCGAGGACTGGGAATCGTATCGACCATTTCCAGATCAATCATCTGTTCCCCCTGCACCGCCGCTTCATCCTGATCCAACGAAGCCGCCTACTGAGGCAGAGACTCAGCAKCAAACAAACGGGATTAATTTCAAAAAAGATTATGATAAACATGCGCAAGCGGATTCACCGCCTTATAAGAAATCGGCTCATGGTTGGAAGGATCAGCAGAAAGAGCATGTTGAATGGTGGCACCAATCGAGTTCAAACACACAGAACAGATCAGGTTTTATTGGTGATATTCATATCGGGCATGATTACTTTGACCTTAAACCGCTGAATGTCTCTCATTTTATTGGAGATACCGTGTTGGACCTAACGAAAGCACAAGTACCTTTTGGAGAAACGAGAATCAATATTTCTTCATTTATAGGTGATGTGAAGGTTTATGTGCCGAATGACTTCGAGGTTGGCGTGCAAGTCGTATCAAGTGCCTTTATCGGAGATGTGAAGATCTTGGAACGGAAGGAAGGCGGTTTGTTCACGAATATTAACATACAATCACCCTCCTACCAAGAATCTGAAAAACAAATAAAATTGATCGTGAGCACATTTATTGGTGATGTTCGTGTCACGAAAGTAGGGTGACCTTCTCATGATGGTTCGTTTCCTTAGAAGCGGGAAGTGGGAACTGATCGGGATGTTTGTTATTGCATCCGTCGTATCGTTGCTGCTTGCGGGTGCTGCATGGTTTGGATTAATACATGATATGAGACAGACGGAAACTCGCCTTTGGGCTGCTTCCGTCTTCCTGCTTGTGAGTGCGGCATTCGGTTATTGGGCAGCACAACGTATTGGGAGGCGTATCGACACCTTACATTTGTCACTAAAGCAAGCGGCAAACGGCAATTATACGGTCCGGATAACAGAAGAGGGCCACAATTCATTTATAGAGGTTTTCCGTCAATTTAACGAGCTTGCAGAGCAAATGGAAGAAAAAATGAAGTGGCTTCAAATAAGAAATGAAGAGTATATTATGACGGAATTTGCTTCTAATGAAGCGGCGGTACTCGAGGAACGCAAGCGGCTTGCGCGCGATTTGCATGATACGGTAAGTCAGCAGTTATTTGCTATTCATATGTGTGCCTCTTCTCTTCCGAAGCTGCAGCAGGTTGACCGTGAGCGAGCCGACTCCGTTCTTGATCAACTCGTTAGTATGTCAAATCTGGCGCAGAAGCAAATGCGTAATTTCATTGCTCAACTCCGTCCCATGGAGCTAGAGGGACGGACGCTATACGAAGCGCTGGATAAGTGGTTTCCAGATTATTGCCGTCAAAATCACTTGCAAGGTGAGCTGGGGTGGCGATTGAAGGAGCCGTTATCGGAAGCGAAGGAGCATCAGCTCTTCCTGATTGTTCAAGAAGCAATGGCGAATATCGTAAAGCATGCTGGTGCAAGCAGCTGTACGCTGACCTTCGCAGATAACAGGACGCAGATTGTAATGATTTTGCAGGACAATGGTGCAGGCTTTAAGGCCAATGAGGTTAAACGCGGCTCTTACGGGCTTTCGACGATGCAAGAGAGAGCGCAGAAGCTAGGCGGAGCTGCAGAAATATTGAGCAAGCCTGGCAGCGGAACCAGAGTAAAGGTAACCATACCAAATATGGTGGGGAGAGCATAAATGATGAGTGGTTCAGATCTAATAAAGATAATGATTGTCGATGATCACGATATGGTGAGAATTGGTTTACGCACTTATTTGATGCTAGAGCCTAAATTCGAAGTTATTGCAGAAGAAAGCAATGGCCAATCAGCTATTGATAGACTGTTGGCTAGCTCCGAAGAAGGTCATCCTGATATTATTTTGATGGATTTAATGATGCCGGGAATGAATGGTATCGAAGCTACAAGAGCCATTATTGCAAAGTATCCGTCGATGAAAATAGTTATGCTGACAAGCTTCCTTGAGGATGACAAGGTTTACGGCGCAATTGAAGCGGGTGCAGTGAGCTACGTGCTCAAAACCGTTTCAGCGGAAGAATTGATTTATGCAATTAATGGAGCTAATAAAGGAATGCCGGTTATGACTGCTGATGTGTCACAATCGCTAACAAGAGGCTTACGGCAGCGAACAGCGCAGTCAGGTGATGAAGGCTTAACAGAGCGGGAGAAGGAAGTGCTCCTGCTAATAGCAGATGGCCAGTCCAATAAAGAGATTGCAGAAGAGCTACATATCAGTGTAAAGACAGTGAAAACCCATGTCAGTAATTTATTAATGAAATGCGAGCTAGAAGATCGTACTCAGCTAGCTGTGCTTGCTCATCGAAAAGGCTGGGCAAATCGCACATAAAGAAAAAGGTTTCGGTTATACTACCTACTAGCGAAATTACCAATTGCGAGTGCAAAGGAGTATCTCATGATCCCTATATCATCTGTGCTGCAATCACAGGACCTTATTTATATTGAAACCAAAAGGTTGATGGAGTCACAGCAATTTAGTCTTGGAGGCAATTGGGAGTATGAGAATGGTTCATTCGACCGTCCTTTAGATGACGAGAATAAGGTGTGGCTGCGAATTCCATTTGAAGTTATTAACGGCCATATAGACAGCGAGACGCCAGATGATAATACAATGATACGATTAGGAACACCGTACGTGCTGAAGCATCTCTTCAATGAAGGGAATGACCCCACTGCCTCAGTACGCGTAATGGGTGCTATGTTCGATCAGTTTCAAGCGCCAGCTAATCCGGATGCCGAGATTGAACCAAATTGGGTTAACGATGCCCACAAAATTGTGAATGAATTAGAACGGATTTTTCCAAGCTGATTGTTCAACTTTTGAAAGAAAAAAACGTTTCCAATTCACTTGGGAACGTTTTTTTATTTCTGTTTAAATTCCTTTTAAGTTTGTTTTAAGGTAGAATGTGCATGATAGAACTAAATCAACTGATAAGTATATGAAACGGATGTTTCGTATGCATTATGTAATAAGATTCAAGGAGGAGAACTTACATGGATGATCAGGACAATAAAAAAGGGTATGATGATTTTTTTCGCAACAATGAGGAAGAGAAAGATGAGTCTGGTAAAGGCTTAAATGAAGCAAGTCAAGCAAACCCGCAGGACTTTGGTTCTCCCGATTCGCAAGAGCAATCGGTTAAGCCATCTTATTACTACTCATATGGACCGAGTAAAACAAATCCACAGCAGGAAGGTCATACATTGAATCAGCCTCCAGTCGCTGACCAGGCTCAATTGATTCAGGATCAACCTTATGGAACAACAGGTGCTAGGACTTATTCTAATGAAAATAACGGAGATTTTGAGCAACGGTCTGAACAACAGCAGGCACCGCAGCAGTTGCAACAACAATCACAGACGAGAGCATTCTCACCGTCGCAGTCATCAGGGAAAGGAACTTGGAAAGTACAAGAGAAGCCGCGTCGCACTTCGTTTCTAGCTATATTTGCTTCCTTCTTAGTAGGTGTTATTCTCGTTGGAACACTTATGTACGCGGCAGATACGAGTAATTGGTTTACGGATGAATCAGCAATGGCAACTCAAACCCAAGGTAACGGCTCAGGAGGTACATCGGCTGGCACTTCAGGTACTAATGGCAATGATGCAGCTACAGTTGCTGGTCGTCCGGAAAATATCGCTGGACTATTTGAAACAGCAAGTCCAGCAGTTGTTAAAATCGAGACCTATATCGACACAGCAAAACAAAACAGCGGTGGCAATAGCATGCTTGACGATCCGTTTTTCCGACAATTTTTCGGAGATGATTATTCTGGAAAAGCAGAATCTGAGAAGGGTAAAGAAAGTAAAATGCAGCAGAATGGCATTGGTACTGGATTTTTCTTTGATTCGACAGGATACATTTTGACAAACCAACATGTTATCGGTGAGGCTGACCAAATTAAAGTGACGGTACAGGGCTACAAAGAGCCGTTTACTGCTGAACTGCTGGGTTCCAGTTTTGAACTTGATTTAGCAGTGTTAAAAGTTACTAATGATAAAGAATTCCCAACATTACCGCTTGGTAAATCTGATGATATTAATATTGGAGACTGGGTAGTAGCTATTGGAAATCCATATGGGTTTGATCATACCGTAACGGTGGGTGTACTCAGTGCGAAGGAACGTCCAATAGACATCCAAGATACACAGGGTCAGCGGAATTATGAACATCTGCTACAAACGGACGCTTCGATTAATCCAGGTAACTCTGGCGGACCGCTGCTTAATGTAGACGGGGAAGTCATAGGGATAAATACAGCCGTTAGCTCCCAAGCGCAAGGTATTGGATTTGCCATTCCAACTAGCACAATTGAAGGTGTATTGGATAGCTTGAAAAGCAACGTTAAAATTCCTAAACCATTTATTGGGGCAGAGCTTCAAGATGTAAGTGCAGAATTTGCTAAGCAGTTAGGCATGGACAAAGTGGAAGGTTCGATCGTACGAAATGTTTATTATAATTCACCAGCGTATTTGGCTGGAGTGCAGCAATTTGACGTCATTGTCGGAATTGATGGCAAGAAATACAATACGACAACAGATCTTATTGCAGAAATACAGAAGAAAACGGTAGGCGAGAAAGTGAAATTGAACATTTTGCGTAAAGGCACCGCAACGGATGTACAAGTTGAGATTGGTGATAAAAACACCTTTAGCGGTGAATAGTAATAAAGATAAGTTTTTAATTAAAAAAAGCGCAGAGAGTCAGCATGCTCTGCGCTTTTTTATTGAAGAGCGGAGGACAAGCAGATGAGACAGAAAATTGTAGTTGTAGATGATGATGAAAAAATTATCTCATTGCTTCGGAGAAGCTTAGCATTTGAAGGGTATGAGGTAATGACTGCATCCAATGGCATGGAAGGGTTAAAGCTCCTGCTGACGACCGATCCAGATTTACTTATTTTGGATGTCATGATGCCGCAAGTAGATGGATGGGAAGTATGCCGGCGTGTTCGGGAGAGCGGCAGTACGGTGCCAATTATGATGCTGACAGCCAAAGATGATATTGTTGATCGCGTAAAGGGGCTTGATCTCGGTGCTGACGATTATTTGGTGAAGCCATTTGCTCTTGAAGAGCTTCTAGCGCGGGCGAGAGCGCTGCTTCGTCGTAAATCCGATAAAATTGAGGAATCCAGCAACCAGCTTGTTTACGATGATTTAATATTAGATATGGATGCAAGGGAAGCAATACGATCTGGACGGCGTATTGAATTAACATCTAAGGAATACGATTTAATGCTGCTGTTTATGCAAAATCCAAGACGCGTGCTAACACGTGATGCGATTATGGAAAAAATATGGGGTTACGATTTTAGCGGCGAATCAAATGTGCTTGAGGTATATATCGCGATGCTTCGCCAGAAGGTAGAGAATGGCAGCGATAAACGTATCATACAGACGGTGCGTGGAACGGGTTACGTGCTTCGCGGAGAGGCGGGGTAAGTCTATGTCAATCCGACTCCGGCTCACTCTTTGGTACTCCTGCCTACTAGCAGTGACGATGATTGCATTCGGCCTGTGTATCTACTTATTTGTTAATTGGAATACGTACGCTGATTTGAAAAATCAGCTTAAATTGCAGAATAGTAAAACGMCAATTATAGGTACCTTAAATTTTTGGGATCAGCTGGAATTAGGTGTTGATCCTCAATATCAGTTCAAAGTCGATCAGAAGGTTATGTATATTCAGTTGGTTAACTATAAAGAGGGTGCTATCACACAAACTGATAATCTGATGGATCAGGATATTATCATCCCTTACCCGGAGGTTAAGAGTAAACCTCGTGATGGATTTGTTAAGGTAAAGGTTGATGTGGACAAAAAGAAGTACGAGATGCTGACGTATCAGAGAGTAATTCGACTGACGGCAGACAACAGCACAGTTGGCTTATTGCAATTTGGTGTGTTCTCCTATAATGAAGACCGCTTCATGAAAGGTCTTCTTAAAATACTTATTTATTCATCATTAGTCGTTGTCTTAATTGCGTTCACTGTAGGATTATTTATTGCCAGGAAGGCGTTGCATCCTATTGAACGAGTTATTCGAGCGACGGAGCAAATTGAAAAGGGTTCTGATTTGAGTGTTCGCATACCGGCTTTCGGTCCAAATGATGAAATCGGCAAATTAGTCAGCACATTAAACATGATGCTCTCACGGCTCGAAATGGCTTATAATGAGCTGGATGAAGCCTATAAAGCACAGAGGAGATTCGTCTCTGACGCTTCGCATGAATTACGGACGCCTCTTACTACGATTCGTGGAAATATTGAGTTACTGGAGCGTATGTGGACAAAGGTGAAAGAAACGAATTTGAGCCAGTCCACTGGTGAGGGGCTGCCGCTGGATGCGAATCACTGGGAGCTGTCGAAGGAAGCGATGAGTGATATATCAGCAGAAGCGAAGCGAATGAGCACGCTTGTTAATGACCTGTTGGCACTAGCAAGAGCTGATACAGGTTACACAATGGAGAAGGTGCCGCTTGAGCTTCTTCCTTTGACAGAAGAGGTTATACGCAGAGCACAGCTGTTGCCGCGCACTGCTGAATGGAAAATTGGCGATTTATCCGCTTTACATGATGTAAGAGTTAACGCGAATCATAATTATTTGCAGCAGCTGCTCTTCATATTTATAGAAAATGCTTTTAAATATACGTTGGAAGGGTATATTGAGCTGAGTGCTGAGCGTAATGAACAGCAAATCGGTTTTGTAATTCAGGATACGGGTATTGGGATGAATCCTGATGAGATTCCGCATATTTTCGATCGTTTCTATCGGGCTGATGAATCTAGAGGGGTAACAGTAGGAACAGGCCTTGGATTATCCATAGCAAAATGGATAATTGATGAGCATAAGGGGTCCGTGAAAGTCGTGACTAGGGAAGGATTTGGCACGAAGTTTACGATCTGGCTGCCAATAAGCTTTGCGGACACGAGCGATTGGTCTATAATAGAATCAACAGATCGTAAATTTGATTAGAGGATACTGTCGAACTCTGATCAGAAAGCAGGTGTAATAGATATGGAAATTGTTAAAATATCACCACGTGGTTACTGCTATGGAGTTGTCGACGCGATGGTGTTGGCTTTGCAAACAGTCAAAAACTTAGACTTGCCGCGTCCTATATATATTTTAGGTATGATCGTTCACAATGCTCATGTAACAGAGGCATTTGAGCAGGAAGGCGTAATTACGCTAGACGGCGCTAATAGACTCGATATTTTGGATCAAGTGGAGTCAGGAACTGTTATTTTCACAGCACATGGTGTATCGCCTGAGGTTCGTCTGCGTGCTCGTGAAAAGGGATTGTCTGTTGTAGATGCGACATGTCCAGACGTTACCCG
>NZ_JBFUHJ010000240.1:0-8142 GCF_056402455.1 Paenibacillus sp. P4_A7
ATAGAGTCTATCGGAGTGAAACGAGCGCGTTCACGCCTGCCCAGGGAAACAAGGTGGGAGAAATTTGGATAAAGCCAGGTGGAGTTCCTTCCTTCCATGATCGCACAGTGGAACAAGGCAAAAGGTATTATTATAAAGTTTCAGCTGTCGACGGATCGGAAAATGAGGGTGCCGCTTCGGCGTATGCCTCCGTCCAAGTCGGGGTTGAAGCGTATTCCGATACGCTAAGCGTTATCAACTCGACGGATTATGACTATTATGAGATTGACTCCGACTTTGCGAATGGGTACAAGGTCAGAGTATATAAGAAAGCGGGAGTTATTGGGTTTCTGCAGGATAAACAAGGCTACAGCAGGCAAAATTTAGGTTTGGATTTTTATTCGACGCCAATGGTGCTCAAATATAAGAGCAGCGCCTTTACAGATAAGGTGCAAAATGGCGGGGCGGAAAGTGGAACGACCACGCCGAATAATTGGTATACATGGAATAACGCGAATGGCTCTTTCACATGGGATGCTAGCGTTAAACATAGCGGAAACCGCTCTCTCAAAATAACGAATGCCAACCAATCCGCAAATTCAACCTGGTACCAACAGACGACCGACTTTATTCCGGGCAAGCACTACGAGGTTTCGTATTGGATTAAAACCGATCAAGTGGATGGGCCTAACGGCGCTGGGCGGGGTGCTTATCTCAACATTCAGTTTTTGGACGCCAACGGTGTTTCCCTCGGGGCAAGGGGCGGCGCGGACGCCTACTCCAATGTAGGCACTCAGGATTGGACGTATTTTGTATCCGATGTAACCGTTCCTCCCGGAACGGCCACGGTTCAAATTGGCGCTAACTTTTATGAAAATAGCGGTACTGTTTGGTTTGACGACATTCGATTCGAGGAGCAGCCGGATGTGTCCATCGTTGGACAGAACGGAAATCTCTATGAGGCGGATTCCGTAACCTTCTCGGATATTAGCTCCACTCACAAGCGGATAGTGACGGTCGTAGGTGATGAAACCTTGTATTATGACTTCTATACAGACAGAATCGAGATAAAAGTTCAAGGTCCGAACGCCGGAGGTTATTTAATAGAGGACGGGGGAATCGTTCCGCGCAACGTCACTTCAGCGTATTGGTCAGACGGTAGTGAAGATGTGATGAGCGGTACGTTTCCAGGCGCCTTCGTAACGAAGAATACAACAAGCTTAAACTTATATCAGCCTCCGTCTTCACAAATGATCAGGTATGAGTTTGGTTCTGCCAAATCGGTAACGCTCAAAAACGGGGGCAGGTTCAGAGGTTATTATCCAAGGTTCCAGATCAACAGCAATGAAGTTTTTACGATGAAATTCCCTAGAAAGACGGATAATCCAAATGGCGGCGCTGAGAGCGGAACGACGTCGCCAGACCATTGGACGACATGGAATCAATCATCGAGCGGAACGTTTGCATGGGATTCCAGCACACGTCATTGGGGAAACAAATCGTTGAAGATTACAAACGCAACAACGGATCATTCAGCCTGGATCGCTCAGATGAACGCTCCAGGGAGCTTGGCAAAGACGCTGCAATTGTCGGCTTGGATCAAGACGTTGTCCGTTGTTGGAACGCAGGGCGCCTTTATATCAGTAGAGGCCAAGGATTCGGCGTATAATGTGCTTGCAACCTATCACATCCCATTCGTAACGGGCACGAATGACTGGAACAAATATACGCTCAGCTTTAACCCGCCCGCGGGAACGACGTATCTCTTTATTGTTGGCAATTTGTATTCAGCTTCCGGTACAGCATGGTTTGACGACTTTGAATTGTCTGCGGCGGATACAGGAATTTCTAATGCGGGGATGGAAATCGGAACCGGAGATCCAACGGGCTGGTCTAGCTGGACTTCGTCCGGCACGCCGTTTGTATGGGACAATTCAACCTATTATAAAGGGAAGAAGTCTCTCAAAATCACGAATAATGCTAATCAATACTCAGTCTGGTATACACCCAGAAGCAACCTGCAGGTCAGCAAGGAATACGAGTTTGGAGGTTGGATTAAAACTTCAAGCGTTTCCGCGGGCGCTATGGGGGCACAGCTGCAAGCGATTGCTATGGACTCCAACGGCCAATGGCTGCAAGCCAATGTTAGCGCGACTATGCTGCATGGAACAAACGATTGGACATATGTAAGGGGCAAGATCACGCTGCCTCCGCTAACAACTAGCGTTCAATTGCAAGCGCAGCTGTGGGGGGTTAACGGCACGGCATGGTTTGATGATCTATTTATTAGACTAGTCGACAAATCCTAATATTCGTTATAATCAAAGGCAGAGATATCCAATCTTTGCCTTTGTTTTAATGACATGCGATGTAGGGGGAATGGTCCTATCCATTGGTTTCGGCGCGCTAGACAACTTACTATTTTTCCAAAAATTGTCCTTACTTTTATTATTGTGGTCTGTCCTCTATATGTGATGAGCTTGATGATCAATCAATCAGCGGCGCGGGATATGCGCAGTGAGATTATGGGCTCTATGAAGTCCAATATTCACTTCTATCTCCGCTCGTTTGAATCCGAAATGAATCGAATCGAAACGCTTAAACGCGAATATTTGTTTGACGATGATTTTCAGAAAATAAGCAACATGTCCCACCTAATGCCGGTTCATGACCGAACCACGGCTATTCTTCGTATTGAAAAAAAACTGGAGCTACTAAAAAACTCTAATTTGTATGTGAAAGAAGCAAGCGTGAACATTCCGCTTATCGGCAAAATTTTATATTCGAATCGATATGATGAACATGTCATGTCGCCAGAGACGGTTCGAGAGCTGTCGCATAACAAGCAGTCTCCTTTCATTTATTGGGACGAGCGTCTTTATATTAGCGGCGCTTATCCAGAAAGCAATTATGGAGATCGTCTTCCCGTGTTTCTTATCGCGGTAGAGTTGTCGAAGGAACAAATCAAGGATTCTCTGAGCGGAATAACGGGAGTCGCGGGAGGCGGAGCCATTCTGCTCGGGCACGACAACTCATGGATGCTGAACGGGGAATCGCAGCCGGAATTAATGAAAGCGATTTCCTCGGAATCGCCTTCCTTTGTATTTGACAATCATGGTCGCGGACAAGACCGTGTGAAGATCGACGGCACTTCCTATTTGCTTACGTATGAAAAATCATCGGAGCTTAATGTATCACTGCTGCTTTACTATCCCGAGAGTCAGCTTCTGCAGCCTCTGACGCGATATACCGTCTGGATGTGGTTGTTATCTCTATTTTCGATTAYGGTCATTACCGGATTTTCGTATTGGATCTATCGCAATATCCATCGGCCTCTTCGTCATTTGGTACGAGCGTTACGCAGAGTCGAAAAAGGGGATCTTGGCGTTCAAGTGCGCCATCCCAACAGGGATGAATTTAATTATGTCTACCAGCAATTCAACGCGATGGTAGACCGGCTTACTATTCTCATTCATGAAGTGTATGAAGGTCAAATACGAAACCAACGCGCTGAATTAAAGCAGCTGCAGTCTCAAATCAACCCCCATTTTCTATACAATAGCTTTTATGCATTATATCGATTGGCTAAGGCGGAGGATATAGACAAGGTTGTAAAAATTACGCAGCACTTAAGCAAATACTATCAGTTTCTTACCMGGACGGGTATGGATGAAGTACCTCTGGAAGTAGAAATAATGCATGCCAAATCCTATGTCGAAATTCAAATAGTGCGCTTTGGAGATCTGGTCGAGGTCAGTTGGAGCGAACTCCCCCATATGTATCGGGATATCCTCGTACCCCGAATGATTCTTCAGCCGCTTATCGAAAACGCGTTTCAATACGGATTGGAGGAGCTGAGAAGCGACGMTCAACTGAAAATCTATTTTGCCCAGCATGACGATTGTTTATTCATTACGATCGAAGACAATGGCGACAGATTATCGGACCAGAAGCTTCAGGAGCTGAATGGTTTAATGATGGCGAAGCAGGTGACGGAGACAACGGGAGTGATCAATGTGCATAGCAGGCTGCGGCTCAAGTTCGGCTCAACAGCGGGTCTTCAAGTATCAAGAAGCGGTATGGGTGGCATGAAGGTTGAGCTCATTATTCCGTTGCAGAGAGAAGGTTGAGACATGTATCGGCTATTAATCGTAGACAATGAACGCCACGTGGTGGATGGATTATTTGAGTTATTTACGAATGAAACCCGTTTGAATGTAGAGGTATACCGGGCCTATCACCCCGAAGAGGCGTTAAATTGGCTGGGGCGGACCAAAATGGATATTGTGCTGTCGGATATACGAATGCCGGGAATGGACGGCTTGCAGCTGCAGAAGCTTATCGTCAAACAATGGCCGTTATGCAAAGTTATTTTTTTGACCGGATATAGCGATTTTGACTATATCCAGGATGCGATGAGGCATGGCGCATGCCAATATTTGCTTAAGACGGAAGGCGACGAGGTATTGCTGGAGGTAGTTGAACAGACCATCGCGGCTATCGAGAAGGAACTACAAATGGGCAGTATGGTGAACAAAGCGAAGCAACAATTAAAGCAAGCTTTGCCCATGCTGCAAAGGGATTATTTGTTGGATATCCTCGAAGGAAACATGGCGGTGACAACGGCGCTGCCGGAGCAATTCCGTAACCTGGAGATGTCACTAGACAGCCATAATCGCGTTCTTACGCTGATCGGACGAGTGGATGAATGGGATCAACACTACAGTAGCTACGACCGAGCCCCCTTGTTGTTCGCGATTCAAAACATTGTCGAGGAATGTCTGTCTCCTTCTTGTTGTGTTGTTACTTTGGTGTATGAGAGAGCCAAGTTTATTTGGTTGATCCAGCCTTCTACCGCGCAGCAAAATACGGCGAAGCCCGTATCGGAGGAGGAATGGAAACATACCTCACGCTTTATACATGGAACGTTGGAGTTTGTGCAGCGAACCTGCAAAAGCTTGCTGAAATTATCCATTTCCATAACCGTTGCAAATAAAGCGGTAGAATGGTCTCAAGCCGGCCATAAGTTCGAGCAATTAAAGCTTTTCTCCAGCCATGGACTTGGAATGGGGACAGAATTATTATTGTTTGAGCCCGAGCAGGAAAACCAGGTGGCGCTTTATAGTGATCAATGGGAGTACCGAAGCAGGATGGGGGCCAAACGAATAGAACTGCTTGCCGAATATTTAGAAAATGGGCAGAGGTATCAGTTTTTCCTCGAATATCCCAAAATGATGAATATCACGCATCTCCACCCGAAAGCGCCGGAATCATTCAAACAGGAAATCAAATATTCCTTTTCGTTAATGTTTATTCGTTATTTGAACAAATGGAATCTATGGAATGAACTGGGGCAGTGGGTTGACCTCAATCGTTTGACCCACATGGGTCATCATGAAGCCTGGAATGAAACATCCGATTATTATGTAGAGCTTGCGGAACAGATTTTTAAACAGAAGCGGGCGGGGCATGAACAGCAGGAAAAGGATGTTGTAAAGCAAATCCAGCGATATGTTCAGGCTAATATTGCGGGAGATCTATCCTTGACCAGAATCGGTGAAGTGGTGGGACACAGCTCCGCTTACGTTTCACGATTATACAAAAATAATACCGGTATGAATATATCGGATTATATTAATGAGCTTAAAATCAATAAAGCAAAAGAGATGCTGGTGGAATCGTCATTCAAGATTCAGGACATCTCGAAGTTGCTTGGTTTTGATAATGACCGGTATTTTTACCGTTATTTCAAGAAAGCGATGAGCGTGACGCCTCAAGAATACAGAGACCGGGAGTCGGCGTCCCCACGACAATGAAAGTGAGTGGAAAGTAGAATCTTTAGAGTCGATGGAAGACTCTATTTTTTTTATGATGAATACAGGAAGGAAACTTCTGAAATTAAACCATTGGGGGAAAACACATGAAGGCTCGTAAAACCACTGTAGTCGTTATGATAGCTGTATTAACGTTTTCGATGTTGTTATCTGCTTGCAGCACGAACAACGCAACCAATCCGGGCACAAGTCAAAGGCCTGAATCCTCTGCTACAACAGAACCAACTGCGGCTAATGATTCCGGGAAACCGGCGGATCCGCTTGGGAAATATGAAACGCCTATCGAGCTTACAGCCGTCCGGAATTACAATCAAGGCACAAAGTTTATAGACGGAGACAACGAAAATGACAATACATGGACAAGAGCTTATGCGGAAGAGCTTGGCATCAAGCTTAAATATGACTGGGTTACAACAGGCACTTCGGATCAGTATTATCAGAAGCTGAATCTATCCATCTCTTCCGGCGATTTGCCGGATACGTTCTCTGTAGACGCCAAGACGTTGAAGCAGCTAGTAGAAGCGGATCAGCTTGAAGACTTGACTGAGATGTTCAACAAATACGCTTCTCCTCTTCTAAAAGAAGCGATCTCTGAATACGGTGACAGCGGCCTTGGCGCTTCTACGGTGAACGGCAAGCTAATGGCGCTGCCTGTAACTGGCAGCGGAGACTACTCGGGCAGTGAGGTGTTATGGGTTCGCAAGGACTGGCTGGACAAAATGGGCCTGCCTGAACCGAAAACTTGGGATGATGTGTTGGCTATAGCCAAAGCCTTCACAGAACAAGATCCGGACGGCAATCAAAAGAAAGACACATACGGAATTCCGATAAGCAAGGATATAAACGGTTATCCCGATCTGCAAGGCTTCTTCAATGCTTATCAAGGCAATCCGTCCAATGTAGCCTGGAAGCAGTACATGTGGATCAAAGATCCAACTAGTGAAGGCTTGGCTTACGGCAGTATTCAACCGGAAGTGAAGACGGCCTTAACTAAGCTGCAGGAGCTGTACAAAGCCGGTATTGTCGATCCGGAATTCGGCGTTAAGGATACAGCGAAAGCGCTGGAAGGCATAACGGGCGGCAAAGCGGGCCTATACTTCGGCTACGGATGGGCAATGAACTGGCCGCTTGGAGAAGCCGTGCAGAAGGATCCGACCGCCAATTGGGTAGCCTATCCGATTCCAACGGCAAACGGAGAGCCGCTGAAGCTGTCGTATTACTTCCCGCTTAGCCAATGGTTTGTCGTCAAGAAAGGTTACGCCAATCCGGAAGCGATTATTAAGATGGCTAATCTGTACATGGAGAAACTGGCTCCTCAGAAGGTGACGGTCGAAAGTAATTACAAATACGGCAAATCGCAGGATGGAATTGAAATCATTAATACCGCGTTGATCAATTCCGCGTTCGTTACGGCAAATATGAACTCCGCCGTCGAGGTTCGATCGGCTGTGCTAGCAAAGGATCCGTCCAAATTAAAACCGGAGCAGAAAGTGTCCTACGATGAAATCTTGAAATACATGGAGACGCAGGATCCGAAGTATTGGGTTCAATACTCCTTTATGAAAACGATGGAAGTGGTAGATGGATATATTGCCGGTGATAATTATCGCGATTCCCTGTATGGAGGTCCTCCGACCCAAACAATGGTAGAGAAGCAGGCGATTTTAGACAAGCTGGAGCTGGAAACGTTCACCAAAATTATAATGGGAGCCGCATCTCCTGACGAGTTCGACAAGTTTGTTTCACAGTGGAAACAGCTTGGCGGGGACCAGATTACAGCTGAAGTTAACGAGTGGTACGCGTCTGCAAAATAACCTGTACAGGAGAAATAAAGGAATAGAGTAGATGTTCATTCTACTCTATTCCCTCTCAACAATAGAAGAGATTTGACAGGAGAGATGTCATGATTTCTGGGAAGTTGCATAGGGAATTACCATTATATCTCATGTTGATTCCAGGTTTGATTATTATTTTCATTTATAACTATATACCCATGATCGGGATTGGGATCGCATTTCAACGCTTTATCCCAGCGAAAGGTTTCTTCGAATCCGAGTGGATTGGCATGAGCAACTTTACGTATATCGTTCAACTGCCGGATACGTTCCCGGTATTGTGGAATACGGTCATTATCGCTATTTTGAAAATGATAGCAGGGTTAATCGTTCCGCTTGTTGTGTCGCTGCTATTGAACGAGGTGAGCAAAAGCGCGTTTAAGCGAGGTGTGCAAACGCTCATTTATTTGCCACACTTTCTCTCATGGGTCATTCTGGGAGGCATTCTCGTCGATCTATTATCCCCCTCGGAGGGATTAGTGAATCAAGTCATT
>NZ_JBFUHJ010000241.1:0-8126 GCF_056402455.1 Paenibacillus sp. P4_A7
GAATAGAACAATAATGCTATTGACCAGGCCCTCGTTCGACAATAGCGCGAACAATATGCCTGAGATCGTCACCCAAGAGATGAAGTGAGGTAAATAAATAATCGTTTGAATCGACCGTTTGAAGACCCTTTGCCTTACTTCATTTAAGAGAATAGCCAGAATAATCGGAGCAGGAAATCCAATTAGGAGACGCAATAAATTGATTTCGATCGTGTTGGTGAAAACCTGCCAAAACTTATCAGTCGCGAAAATTTGTTCGAAGTGCTTAAATCCTACCCATGGACTGCCTAAAATTCCTTTCGTAATCCAAAATTCTTTAAATGCGATCGATGCACCATACATGGGGATGTAACTAAATATAAATAAAAACGCAACGGCAGGAAGCAGCATGAGATACAGCATTTTATATTTGACTATTCTTCTGCCTACATCCGTACCCGTTCCGGCTTTCGCCCCGATTGTCGCCATATTATAGCTCACCTGTTTTCTTCTGCAGCCTGAACCGGCTGTCGTCTCGATTGAATCCGATGTTATGAAGTAAATTCACATTCGTGCTAGTCGCATAATCGATATAAATATGATCCTCTGTTGTTGCAACCGTGGACAATCTTCTATTGTTCTCGATCCAAACCTCGTTACAATAGCTTGCCATTAAACTTCCCTGATAATATTCCGGGTGGAGCACGCCATTCTCATCTCCATCGGCATGCGATTTGAGCCTCACAGTATTGGAATTCAGAATGGCATTATTGCGGATATATATCCTTTTGCAGGATGAAGCATAAACCGCTTGCTGCGGACAATTAATAATTGTATTATTCTCGATCCACACTCGGTCAAAGATCGCATATTGCGTTCTCCCCTTGGCAAGATATACACCCATGTAGATAACGGCCATGTTCCAGTGATTCACATCGCAGCTGTCAATCAGATTATTGCGGATACGCAGATTGCTTACTCCAAATCCTTCCGACCAGCGAGACTCGGAACCGCACTCAATCTGGATCGCTGACCCTTGATTCATGAAGAAATGATTGTTCTCCACCAAGCCGTTGCTGGAATGTAGCAATATCCCTCTTGCGCGATTATGGTGAAAGAAATTATTGCGAACGATATAGTTGCTGGAATCATATCTTCGATTAAAAAGTATCGCGCGTTCTGAAACCTCGGCAGGGATCGGTTTTTCAAAGGTAAGTGTGCAGGTGTTATACTCTTTATTCCATTCCACGCCTGCGATACGCTCCGTGATCTCGGCAGGCGACAGATCTTCATTTCGAAACTCGATTTCGTCTCCTAGCGCAAAGGGATTACGCCATGTTAGCACACGACTTAAGCTTACGATTCGATCATCGATACGCTTGAAACCCTGAACAGAATTATCGTGAATGTTCAGGCAATCGTCACCGTTGTAGCTGAAATCGCAGTTTTCAATCATAAAGTAACCTAGAGAATTACTGATATGGCAGCCATCTGCCGTGACGGAAATGCAACGCGTCGTTCCTGGCCGTTTCACAATTCTGCAATGTCGCAGCGCCCAATGGTGTTGATCTCCCGACGCCACGAAAGCATGTCCTGGCGCGGAATAGATCGTTACATGCTCGATTAGCAAATGCTGATTGCTTTCAAGTTCGAAAGCGTTCGCGTCATAAATGTAATGACGTACGATGTAAGCTTGCCCTGGATTCAGAAAGCGAAAATCTTCGGGATTGGATAGTGCAATTCGGAACGTATTGAGATCCATGCGACTAATATTCCGGAAATGGTTTTCGTGGAATTCACGACCTAACTCGCAGCCTGCAGATAACGTCAGCGGATTCATCGCGTTTAATGTCCGTATGTTCAGATCGCCTGGCGCTTGCGCATACTMCGGAAAGTGAAGATCGAAATAAGTGCTGTCTGAGGCCACTTCCCTTACTAGTCCGATGCTTGCCAATTGCCCGCTTTCCCAGTCCCAATCGACAGTGAAATTTTTGAATATCGTCCGTACGCAATTCCTTATGGTAAAGAAGACTTCCACCGTAGAAAAGATGAATTCAGAGCCCCCGCCATCGAAMTGAAAATCGAGCATCCCTTCGAATTTAAGATGATTGCCATTATAAAATCGATATATTCCCAAAGGAACGACAAGCTCGGACGAACGTTCCCGTTTGCAATAATCAATAGCATTCTGAAAGGCATTTCCATTACAATACCCTTCCTCGGATCTAGCACCGAAATCAGCGACGCTAACTTTCTTATATCCGCTCCATGTCGGAGCACTGATGGAAATCTCCGACATGCCCACGGCTATATCCTCATTCTTTACGCGCTCCACTCACCTGCCTCCTATCCTTATACACGCCTGTTATCTCTCTTGCTATATTGATTGTGCCATAGACGACCTTCCCTTAATATGTGCTGAGAATAGAACATTGGATGTAGTTTGTTACGAAGTTGTATGGATGCTAGATCCCATGAAAATTATTGATCGTCTCTGTGTCAGGATGGAGTCTGGAACACTATCGGAAAATCATTAGTTCAACTTATATAGTTAAAAAAAATGCCCCGATCGGTGATCGAGGCGTCCTGCGTTCCTATTGTTCGATGAGTATAACGTTATCGTATAGCACAGTGAAACGCCTTCATTCCAGGTGTCACCTGATTTTAATAATATTTTATCGCCAGGATTAAACGTATAGAACGAAGACAACCATTGCTAGAACGAATGACAATGCAACATAGACACACTTTTTGGCCATTGGCTACTCCTCCTCAATGTGCAATTCATATAAGCGTGCCGTAAATTCCGTTGGAAGTGTAACAACTAGCGCTTTCTCAAGCTGACTCCAGCTCCAACTAAGGCTCTCATTCTGGGGAAATCCACAACGAACCGTTACTTTCTTGCCCTCACAGCCCGGAATAGGAAATCTCGACTCTTTCGTTCCGCCTTCTAATCTCCAAACAGCCACATAAGCCTTCTCACCGCATCTTAGTCCAAGGCTAAGCCAATGATCGCCATGCTTAGGTAAGCCAATCGGCCAAAATGGAAGAGACTTCGGAATTGATGCTCGGATACTCTTGTAATAGGAAATCCCCTCACGAATCAATTCAAAGCGATCCGATGAAATGTCCGCCAAGTGCCCGCTCTGATGAACTCGCATTAACATGCCATTCACCATGTTAAAGATGACCTCTTCCCGATCTCCATCCTTAAGCGGATATGACCAAGCAGCTGATTGCTCTGGAGTGAGCGCCGTAGGAGCAGCAGCGGATATCGCCGCAAACTTACGGTAATCTGTCTGGTCGCTAATCGACTGCACGCTGTGTCTGGCGAGCAAAGCATAATCCATACGCAAACCGCCGCTTCCGCAATTCTCAATCACCAAATTCGGATAACGAGTAAATACGCTATCAAGCCAGCGCAGATAGGCACGATTATGCTGAAGCAAGCCATCACCGAAGCTATCGGCTTTAACCTCAGTACCAATACCTGCATTAATGTTGTAGTCCATTTTGATGTAACCGACCTTGTACTCCGTCACTAGTCGATCGAGTACTTCATCTGCATATCGAATGACCTCGGGATGTCGATAATCCAATTGATACCTGCCGTGATCTATGATCCGTTTTCCATGTCGCATGAAAAACCATTCATCCGACACTTGTTGTGCTAACGGGCAATGGATGCCCATTACCTCAAGTTCCAGCCAAAGTCCCGGAATTAAGCCTTTCGCCCGGATATAGTCGAGCACCTCCTGCAATCCGCCTGGGAAACGTCTCCGTGACGGTTGCCAAAGTCCAACATCGCTCCACCATTCGCCGTCCGCATACCAGCCAGCATCAATGCAATAGTACTCGCATCCCGCCGAAGCTGCCGCATCGACTAAGGGTAAAATCTTCTCTGTAGTTGGATCAGCGAATAAACAATTCATGTAATCGTTGAAAATAACCGGCAGTCGCTCATTGTCTTCATTCCAGCGACGGATTTCTCGCCGATAACGCGTCAATTCCACAATTCCCTGTTCGAACCCCCCTTTAACAATCGCAATCGCCGCAGGAACGGAGATAAATGTTTCACCAGGCGCGACATTTTTCCACCAATGGCTTTCGTTCTCCGTAGGACCGCTTAATTGCAAATAGAGTTGACCATTCGCCTTATCACTCACCTCCCACTGCCAAGAACCGTTATGCTCGATTTGCCAGCACATGGCCATTCCCACCTCTGTATTCTCATAGCCACCCATCGGCTGAAGATCGGCGGAAGACCATGTTCCCGAGTTGCTGTACGAAAGTCTTTTGATCGAAAAATCATTTACTTTCGTTAATCCTAGCTCGGATAGCTTATAACTTCTCCACTGCAACTCTCCGTGCCAAGCATTATGCGAAATATGAAGTCGGCTTTTGTCTTCCCATGACTCGCTACCTTCGCTCGAGATACCTGTCATCGTAAACGAGGAGACGTATTCAATCGGTATGGAATTCGAACTCTGATTGTCAACCTCCGTCCAAGCTCGGATGACAGGGATATCGTTGTAAAATTGATAGTGCACCGTCACCCGCATTCCCCTATCATTCATAACCACTTCAAGCTTTCTTCCACTTTCGTTATAGAAATCTCTGTGGCATTCGTACTTCAGCCTTCCTCCTGGCATTGTCCCCGTATATTTGGACGCATGATGATCGTTCCGATCTTCCCCCGTCGCCTGCAGTTCGACGATTCGGCGCGTTCTTCGTTCCTCCTCAGTTCCTAGTACATCTTCATTTGCTGGAAAGGGAGATAGATGAACCAGACGGACATCTCCACTTTCAGCAATCTCAATCTCCAGATAAATCCCATTTTCGTAAATTTTAATCCAACTCTGCACTTCCATCGTATTCTCTTCCATACCATAAGCCCATGTCACTTTTCAATCACCCTCTATTCCTGATAGATGGTAATCATTGTGACACGGGCTCGATTGCATTTCTATGTGTTAATCAAAGAGATTTGGTTGTAGTTTCTTGTGGGCGATGTTTTTATTGTCTAAGCGCTGTTTGTACTCTAGCGGCGATTGGCCAAGATGTTTCTTGAATAGCTTGCTGAAATGGGCATAATCTTCATACCCGACTAATTTCCCTACATCATATAGTGATATATCTTCTTTCAACAGCGTAATAGCCGCATCAAGCCTTTTCTGAATGAGGAAATGGATAAAGCTTTGGCCCTTCTCCTGTTTGAACAGATGACTCAAATAGTTCGGGCTAATAAAGTACTGCTGGGCAAACTCTTTGAGAGATAATTTGTGCGCATATCGTCGTTCGATATCCTTGATAATCTCCTCAACGATAGGAATTGTTGTTAACTCCGGAGGTTTCTTCTTATGCTCGTCAATTAACATCCTCATCTGTACAAGTAAATCATGGGGATTGCCGTAGTGGAGAACCAGATCTTGGACGGTAATGGAGTCCTCAGCGAATGATTGGGTCGACGAAGTGAAGTTTTTGATCACCACGACAAAAAAATTATAGATTTCAGCAAGCCCACTTAAATGAATTTGATCTTTGGCGATTCCTCTATGCAAATCGAATAACGCAGCTTCCAGATGCTCAAGCTTTGTTGCTTTGCCTATCCGTTCCATGATAGACGGCAATGCCGCATTTACTCTTGGCCTATAGCGGTAAACACCTATCCTGCGGTTCAAGCTCGAGGTTTCAGCCATCATATTCGCCTGGTTGTAATATTTAGCGATTTGACTGTCGGAGTCGTTCGACAGACTTACTCCTACATCCCATTGAAGCTCTGCGGCCATGGTTAGAATGTGTTTATATAATGACTTAAACGTATACGAATCCATGTCAGAACGACTTAATAAATACGTCCATTTGAGTGGGCTCGCCATGGCACGAAATAAGGCAAAGCCATGCTCTTGCAGCAATCGATCCGTATTCAGCAAGGATTGCTCCGATATGGCTGTTTTGCTTTTAACGATAGCAAAGGCATATCCCGCTCCGCTTCCCATTTCAACACCCAAACCTTTTAACAGTTTGGATACTTGCTGTATGGTTAATCCCTTCTCGATCATTTCCAAAAACAGCATGGAGTTGTGATAGGTTTGAAGTACGCGCTGGTCCCGATCACGTTTAGCTAACCGATCGCTGCAATTATTTAACGTATCCTGCAATTCCTGCTCGTTGACAGGTTTAAGCAGATAGGCAAAGCAGCCAAGCTCCAGCGCTTTTTTCGCATAGCTAAATTCACTGTATGCGCTCATGAACACCACCAGCGTATGGGGAGATACACGGTTCACGAAAGACAATAAATCCAAGCCGCTTTTCCCTGGCATACGAATGTCGCTGATCACGACATCGATCGATTGCCGCTTTAACAAGCTTTCAGCCATATGTACGTCGTTTAATTTCGCTACAATTTGAAAGCCGAGTGCTTCCCAATCCACAATAAGTTCCATATCCTTCAATATCCACGGCTCATCATCAACGAGTAACAGCTTGTACATAGTTTACTCACCCTTTCGCTTTAAGCGGTACGCTGACCGTCACAACCGTACCCCTATTTTTCCAACTCTTGATGGATAGTCCATAGGGCTTCCCATAATAGATTTGAATTCTCTTATGAATATTGACCAACCCGATTCCTTGTCCCAGCCCTGCGGTTTCGGATGAGTTCTTATTCATGCTTTCAAACTCTAGATGCATGCGCATCAAGCGTTCCTCGCTCATGCCGATTCCGTTATCCATCACCTTGATCAGCAATTGATTCTCCTCTTCAATAGTCGCATGGATGCGAATGATCCATCGCCCTGGCTTTCCTTCGAGACCATGAAATAAGGCATTCTCCACAAGCGGCTGAAGAATGAGCTTCACGATCGAACGGGCTCCGAGCCCCTGATCTACGATTACTTTAAACTGCAGCCGTTCTCCAAACCTTATTTTTTGAATATCTATGTATCGCTCCAGATGCTCAAGCTCTTTGTGCAGAAGAACAAATTCATCAGTACGCGTAATGTAGCGGAAATAAGAGACGAGATTGTCAATTGCGACAGCTACCTCCCTCTTTGCGTTGGACAAGGCCATGCCCCTTATAGAGTGAAGTACGTTATACAAAAAATGAGAATTAATCTGGCTTTGGAGACCATTTAACTGAAACATTCGTTTCTCCATTTCTGTTTCATAGAGCTGCTGCTGTGATTGTAGCAGATTGTCCGTAAGCTTCTTGATTTCATTCATCATATTGTTATAGTGGTCCTGAATAATCGTAATTTCATTCTTATAGCCGAATCTCAACCGGGCATCCAGGTCACCGCTCGCTGCGCTATCGAAAATATCGGCCATCTTAGTAATGGGATGGGTTAAACGAATATTAAAGGAGATCGCGACCCAGATGACGATTAGAACCATGATGGCTATAGCCGAAATCACGATATACTGAATGATTGATGCCTTTACCACCAGCTTATCCTCATTAATTAATGCAACGAACTTCCAACCCAAGCTTTTGATCGGGAGAGACTGGTACAAGTAATTGATGCCGTTCATTTGAAAATCGATGACTTTATAATCCTGATTCGTTCTAGTCTGGGCATATATTTGCTCAAAATCGGGGTTATTAGTCGAAGAGCCAATGAGATCGCCGCTCTCGTTCATAATATAGAGCTCTGCTTTATCCGCCAAATCCGCTGAGCGTAATATTTGCTGTATCCACTCCGTATCCAATAACAATACGCCTATGTAAATTTCCTGCAGGTATCGGTTTGGAAGAACGGATTTAACCTTCCTGAAAGCGAGTATGCCCTGGTCTTTTAAAAATGGAGGGGAAATCTGCAGCTTATTGCTTATTCTGTTCTTATCTTCCATCTCTTTTAAATACGCCACCATAGGTTGCATAAGCAGTTCTCCGGTGGACACTAATCGGAAATCTTCTGAACTAATCATGCCGATAGAGTTTAAGGCAGGTTCCAGTGACAAGTACGAGTTTAAATTTTTCAGCAAAATATCGGATTCCTGCCATGATTTATTCTCGAGCATGATGGCCTGAACGTTCCGATTAAAGAAAATCGACTTTGAAAGCTGATCCATTCGGTAAAAATATTCGTCGAACCGATTGTTCGTTTGCGTCACGAAAATATTAATATTATCGAGTGCGTTCTTTT
>NZ_JBFUHJ010000242.1:0-8050 GCF_056402455.1 Paenibacillus sp. P4_A7
GTGTAACGGAATGGTTCGTCTCGCGGAGCTCGGTTTTTGCTTGTTCAAGTCGATAGTTCATAAAGTACCGGTGGGGGCTGTCGTTGGTTTCTTTACGGAATAGCTCGTAAAGATACGCTTCACTTAACTTAAAGGTTCTCGCCCAAACAGCCAGCTTGAAATCTTCCGTCAGATTGATTCGCATCCATTCAATGATCTTCCGTATTCGAGGATCGATCGCTTCAACGGGATGAGCCGAGAAATGTACAAAATCCACCAAAAACGTTTCGAACAACGAGCGCAGCCGGATGACCGTCGTAAAGTCTGGGGAGTCAAAATGCTGAATAACGGATAAATAAGCTTTAAGCCACTCGGCATGAGAAGGAACTGTTGTTTTGACATTTGGTGGCCAATGGGCGTGGGGCTGCGAATGGGCAATAAAATCGACCCGAGCTGCGCTCAGTGTAGGATCGTATGCCTCCAGTCGGTGCTCGTTGAGATTTGTATCTCCTTTCAACTTAGAGGATGTGTTCCAAAGCAAATCGACGTACACAGAAGCGTGAACCATCGGATCTTCGCTGTCTGCGGCGTAACTGTGCACGATGCCCGGCTCGATATAAAACAAATCGTGCTGTTCCGCTCGATATTCCGTTTCGCCAATCGTTACGGTACCCTTACCGTTCTTGATATAAGTAAAAGTGTGTGCATATGGAAGTCGAGGAAGTACTTTCTCTCTGGAACGAAAGGGATACACTCCTGCTCCTACTATGCGTGATCTGATGTCTTGAAAGGTTATTTTCTGAGTTCGGCCAGTCATTTCTATGAATCCCCCCTCTGACTATGTATCTTATTATCTTAGAATTATGCAAAAAGTATAGCATATACTAAAGCCAATTTCTCCGTATTTTTAGTAAGATGTATTACAAGGTTGGCTCTGCTTGGAGGGTCTTGAAACATTTACTCATCATATAGGGAGGATTGGTCAATGAAAGGCAACAAATTTCATGTGAAGCAAGCGGATTGGTCTGTAAGGTTGATGGGGGAACAAGAGGTTACTAATGAACAAATTGAATTGCAAAGAAATTGGAGCGGTGATAATTGCGATTCAAAGCTGATCAATCATGGAGACATAGGTTGTAACATTAAAGAGATCGTTCTGTTTCAGAGAGATTTTCCATTTGGTGTAAGCACTCCTGTCTACGGTGAAGGCTACAGTAAGCTTTCGCAGTATGTCGGAACAATTGATAGTATTAGCAGCATTACGGGTTATAGTGATAGCGGTCATTACAAAATTCCTCAAGCCGAAGAATTCAATACCGTTTATAATCTTGCAATGTTTTCTCCCAAGGATGCCGACCATATTCTGATAGCCTTTACCTCTTGCAACCGTTTTAACGGAGAGATTCGATTTGGACAGGGATCTGTTGAAATTGTACTTGTAACAGATGGATTGCGACTGTCGCCTGGAGAAACGTGGCAGTTGGAACAACTTGTAGTTCTCCAAGGGACCGACCATAATACTCTCTTCGAACAAGTAGCACAAGCGATTCGTGCAAATCACCCTCTCCTACAAGTGGAGGAAACGCCAACTGGATGGTGCTCCTGGTATTGTTATGGACCAGAGGTGAAAGAAGAAGATATCGTTATCAATATGGATAAGATGTCTGCGGAGTATCCGGGGCTCGAATATGTGCTGATCGATGATGGTTATCAAGCCTACATGGGGGATTGGTTAACTCCTGGTTCAACATTTAAAGACATGAAAAAACTTTGTCGTTCGATCTTAGACAAASGGCTTGAGCCAGCAATTTGGGTAGCCCCCTTCATTGCGGAGAAAGATTCTTATTTATTCAAAAATCATCCGGACTGGTTTATAAAAGATGCAAGCGGTAACCCGCTTTCCTCAGAAGCTGTCTCATTTGGCGGTTGGCGTAACGGTCCTTGGTATATGCTGGATGGAACTCATCCAGAAGCGCAGCACTACCTAACACATGTATTTAAGACAATGAGGGAAGTGTGGGGCAGTAAATTTTTTAAATTGGATGCGAATATGTGGGGTGCTCTACATGGCGGTACATATTATCAGCCCAATACAACAAGGGTAGAAGCGTATCGAGAAGGGATGAAAGCCGTGCTTGAAGGGGCAGGGGCCGATAGCTTTATACTTGGTTGCAATGCACCCATGTGGCCTTCTTTGGGAATGGTACACGGTATGAGAATCTCAGACGATATTACATATTCATGGAAAACGTTTAAAAAGAATGCTAAAGAATGCTTTTGGCGGAATTGGCAGCATAAACAATTATGGGTCAATGATCCGGATTGTATTTTGTTGGAAGATAGCTTTAATAATCAAATCGGGCCCGACGGAAATAGGATAGTATCAAAGGGCGGATTGACGGATGATGAATTTCTATTTCATGCGACGCATATTTATTGCTCCGGTGGAATGGTTCTGTCAGGAGATAACTTGATGGAGCAATCCGAGCATACAAAAGCAATACTGCGGAAACTACTCAAACCTACAAATGTCCCGGCAAAATTTGATGATAGTAGCTTCAAGATAGGTAGAATCAATTTAGGTAACAAGCAATTGATCGCTGTGTTTAATTTTGAGGATGTATCTACTACCTTGGAAGTAACACTGCCACACTCTTGCTTGATTCACGATTTCTGGACAGATGAGGAGCTCGGCTATCAATCTGAGCAAATAGCAGTTGAGCTTCGTCCACATCAAGCCAGACTTTTCATTTGTACAACAAATGATATTCCGATTGGTTAGTTTAAAAAGAAAATGGAGGTCAATTGTATGAATATAATTCCAGTACCAACAAAACAGCATGAGGAATGGGCAAATTGTGAATTAGGTGTGATCATTCATTATAATTTGGAAACCTTTCATCCAGATCTTCCTACGAATGAATGGAAGACTTCTCCGCATATCATGACAGCAGAAACCTTTGCTCCCCAAAAGGTCGATACGGATCAATGGATGGCAGCAGCGAAAGCTATGGGCGCAAAGTATGCTGTTTTTGTTGCAAAGCATGTAACAGGTTTTGCAATGTGGCCAACAAAACAAAACAAATATTCAGTTGAGGGTTCCCCTTATTTAGATGGAGAAGCAGATATAGTAAAAGATTTTATTCAATCGTGCAAAAAGTATGATATTAAACCCGGTCTCTATTATTCGACAGGTTGCAACGGCTACTATGGAATAAACGATGAAATGCTTAATGATAAGCTATCGGATAAGTACAAAGAATATATCAAAGTGGTAGATAAACAGCTGGAAGAACTTTGGGGAAATTATGGGGAACTGTTTGAAATATGGTTTGATGGTGGAGTCATACCGCAGAGTCAGGGTGGTCCTAATGTTTTGGAATTGATTAGTAGGTACCAGCCTGATGCAGTTTGCTTCCAAGGTTTGCAAGAGCAGATACATAATTTGAGATGGATAGGTAATGAGAGTGGAGAGGCACCAGTTAACTGCTGGTCAACCTACCATAGCAACAGCAGTTCATTCAGTGGGATTGAAGAGTTATCGGAAATCGGTATGGGAAACAACAAAGGAGAATATTGGGTTCCTGCGGAATCTGATATGGGAAACAGGTCACACCAAGCAATGGGTGGCGGATGGGTCTGGAAAGAGGGAGAAGACCATTTAGTCTACACGCCAGAACACCTGCTAAACTGCTATTACAATAGTGTTGGACGAAATTCCAACTTGTTAATGGGAATGGCGATTCATCGTGACGGATATTTTCCTGATGTGCAGCAATTTGAGGATTTCGGCGCACTTGTAAGGGAGATATATGCAAATCCTGTCAAGTCAACGAGAGGGATTGGAAACCATTATGAGATAGCGCTGACAGAGCTAACCCATGTTAAGAACATATCCATTATGGAGGATATCCATTATGGTGAAAGAGTCCGTGACTTTTCAGTTACAGTTGAAACTGAACATGGAACTGAGGAAATATTCAATGCGGAATGTATTGGGCATAGACGATTGATCAAACTGGATAAGAAAATCAAAAAGGTCAATCTTGTTATTAATCACAGTGTGGACACTGTAATCATAAAGGATTTTACTTTATACGCATAGCGAGAGTATTACCTAAGCACTAAATAAATGGGCTAATCAAAGTGAAGCACACAAATCAAGCGTAATTGCGCTTGGGGTGTGCTTTTTTTGCGTTTTCCACTTGGGCGGTTATACACTGCGGAACAGACGATAAAGTGGATCTAGGCTATGCATGTCTATGTGAAGGCCCCACGTACCATAAAGTTTTATTAGACTGATGCGTTCAAGAGTAAACGGCTGACGCCGTCCTTGGTGGAAAGCAAAGTTTCGCGTTGAATTATAAGCATATTATAAATATGAAACTTATAAAGTCTTATAATCGAAAAAAAGAGCCGTTGCCCCGCTCATTCCATGCGGGATAACAGCTCCTCTGTACACTATTCGTTCTTGCACTTACACACTGGGTCTACTTCGACTGAAGTAGGGTTCAGTACGGCTAATGGCTACGACTCGCCCCATGTTTTCTCAAGTGCTTCGAGAAACACATTCGTCGGTTGCGCGCCGGAAACAGCATATTTGCGATCGATGACGTAAAACGGTACGCCACTTACACCCAAACGAACGCCCTCGAGATGATCCGCCCGCACTTCATCGGTGTACTGATCGCTAGCCAGCATCTCCTCTACAGCTTTCGGATCAAGCCCTGCTTCAGCAGCAATCGCAATCAACGTTTCATGACGGCCGACATGCTTGCATTCAGTAAAATAAGCTTTGAACAACAGCTCGGCTACCTCATTGTTTTTGCCATGCTGCGCCGCAAAGTGAAGCAGACGGTGAGCGTCTAACGTATTTGTCAACTGAAGCGTATCAAATCTAAGGTCCAAGCCATCAGCTTCAGCTTGTTTGGCCAGCCTCTCGTGTATCGCCTTTGCTTCTTCACGGCTCTTTCCAGTTCTGGAGGAAAGTGCATCGTACGCATCATACTGCATATCTTTTTTCGCGTTTTCATTMAGTTGAAAGCTTTTGTAAACAATTTTAACTTGATCTTTATGGGGAAATTGATCAAGTCCGGCTTCGAAACGCCGTTTACCAATATAACAGAATGGACAAGCAATATCTGACCACACTTCCACTTGCATTTGAAACCCTCCTTCATACTGCAAAACTTTCGAGCAGCTCGTCGCAACCGCGACTCAACCGCGACTCAACTTGATTACAGTACAATAAATCCTTAAATAAAGTCAACTTGAGTGACACGAGACTGATTGAGTACATTACGCCGTTAGGTGTTTCATTATGCGAATATAACTCTCTATCCTTTCGGAACGTTCCGATAAGCAGTAGGGGTGGAGCCCGTTATTTTTTAAATAGCCTTGAGAAATAATAAGGATCGTTCATACCGATGTTCGCAGCAATTTCTTTGATGGACAGACCCGTTAAGCTGAGCATTTGGGCTGCCTTTTGGATTTTCATCCGGAGAAAGTATTCGATTGGCGGGAATCCCGTTTGTTCATTAAATAATAAAATTAAATGCTGTTCCTCCCACGCTAATGCCAATACCGCTGATCAGTTGGCGTATAGACTGGGATACGTGCGTATGGATGGGAAGTGAGTAGGTTTTGTCCGATAGCAGAACAAAGCACTTATCAAATACATCCCTGAACTCGGTAAGTGTGCCGAGCGGTAGATGAACTGGACCGGCATACATCCCGGACTGGGTACCGGTAGCGATGCCGAATACGTTGAATCGGACGCGGATTTTCATTCCCGCGCCTACGACCCCGGAGTCAGGTTTGCTCAAAATCATTTACCCTCATATTGTCCATTGGATATCGGGTGCGGGCTGGATCGCCCAATTTTATGCAAAGTATTATCGATATACATTAGATGATGATTTTCTACGAGAGAGGGCCTTATCTTTTCTATATGAAACGGCATTGTTCTACGAAGATTATTTAACGATAGGTTACGATGGTTATTACGTGATCAGTCCTTCTGTTTCGCCCGAGAATACGCCGGGCAATTACGCCAAAGAGAATATTGTTTATGATCTTGAAGCCGTCGACGTGATGGAAACGACCGTCAACGCGACGATGGATTTCGCAATTGCGAAGGAAGTTCTTTCGAGCATCGTTTCGATGGCAAACGTGGCTGGGATGTATAAGGATGAAATCGGTAAATGGACAGCCATGCTGGAGAAGATCCCGCCTTATCAGATCAACGAAAACGGAGCAATTCGCGAGTGGATGCATCCTCATTTTACAGATAATGATCTGCATCACCATCTCGCGCATGTCTATCCTTTATTTCCGGGCTCGGAAATTGATCCGGATAGTCCGCCGGAAATCTACAATGCTTTCGTCCAAGCAGTAGATAACCGTGCGAATGGCGTAAATTTAATCGAACAGTGCGGCTGGTCATACATGCATACGGCTAACAGCTATGCAAGTATAGGTGCGGGTGCAGAGGAAGGCGCTCTCGTTATCGTGAACGATCTGGATGTCGCCAAAGGCGAAGAAACCGTAAATCAGATAAGGAAAACGGTGGCGAAGCAATATTTCTGCACGCGGACGTCACCGATCCGCAATCCGTCGAGGAAGTGGTGAGACAGTCGCTAGAGGAATATGGACAAACCGACGTTACTCGGGTAGGCGGCATAACGGAATGGTTGCAAGTCGCAGGGCTGGCCGCATCCTATGATGTGCCGATTTGTCCGCACGTAGGCGATATGGGGCAAATACATCAGCATCTTGTGGCATCCACTCAAAACGCGATCATGCTCGAGTACATCCCGTGGATCAGACATATTTTTGTTGAACCAGCTACCGTTAAAGATGGGCACTACGTACTTCCACAAATGCCGGGAACTTCAACGGTGATCATTCCGGAGCTGTTCAAACAATATCGAGTAAGATAGTTCGGGGGCGGAACGAACCGAGACGATCGTCGGCGTGGTCGGATGGGTGGATATCAAGCGATACTTTCGAACGTCAACTAGAAACTTTTCGCAAACATCCCAAGTTCATTGGCGTACGCATCATGCTTCAAAGCTTTGAAGACCCCGACTATGTCCTTCGACCAAGTATAATAGATGGGTTCAGATTGCTTGCGGATCTGGATTTTCCAGTAGATTTGCTCGTTAAAGAAAACCAGCTTTCTTCCATCGCTAAGCTGGTAACGCTAATTTCGCAATTGAGAGGCGTAATCGATCATATCGGGAAACCAATATTAAGGAGAAAGCACTCGAGTCTTGGACGAAGTGTATGGAAGAAATCGCGGCTAATCCGAATATATATTGCAAATTATCGGGTATGGTAACAGAGGCGGATCATTGTCATTGGACAACAGACGACATCGTRCCATTTATTATTCGAACGACAAGAGCTTTTGGGTTAAAGAGATTAATGTTCGGTAGCGATTGGCCGGTCTGTTTGTTGGCCGCCTCTTACAAAAAAAGTTGTGGAAGTCGTGGAGCGCGCGTTACCGGGTTTGATGGCTGAGGAACGAGAAGACCTCTATGGTAATAATGCTTCGAGGTTTTATAAGTTGGTGGATAATCGCAATTAAAACTGACAACGTCCGATCAGCGAAGTGTCTAACTAACTTTAATGCGTGTAAACCGGGAATTCCTTCTTATACCATGGATTAGGTTGTTCAAAAGCAAAATCTTTTGAGAAGCTTCTCAATATAGGATAATGGCGCTATGGAAACATAAGTTCATGAAATCACAACATCTTTTATAGGCTGATAAATTAATCTCATTTGTAACAAAAATAAATACAATAAATCTCATTTGATAATATAGAAAATCTCAGCCGTAGTCATGTTTATTCCTGTTTTAGCTATGATTTTGTCTCAGTTATAACCATAACGCACACTTGATTAGGAATCATTAATGAGGAGGCTGAAGACATGAGTGAAGAGAACAAAAATAATCGCAGTAAAAAGCTCGCCTCGGGCATGGGAATCGGAATTGCGCTAAGCGTCATCTTCGGCTTGGCTTTGGATAATATTGCGATCGGCATTGCCATTGGCGTGGCGTTAGGT
>NZ_JBFUHJ010000243.1:0-8046 GCF_056402455.1 Paenibacillus sp. P4_A7
AAATATATATGGTTCTTATTTGATTACGAAAGAACAATTGAATCGTTCACACGGCTCTGCTTATGATCATTGGGTGAACTCGGGCGAGGGCATCTTAACTCCAGGGTATATCCATTATTTGAAACAGATAGCCACTCCTAAAATGAGTGTTCATAAAGAGCGGATACAAGGGGAATTTACATTTGATCTTAATCTTAAGCCCCATGAAATTAAATATATATGGTTCTTATTTGATTACGAAAGAACAATTGAATCGTTCACACGGCTCTGCTTATGATCATTGGGTGAACTCGGGCGAGGGCATCTTAACTCCAGGGTATATCCATTATTTGAAACAGATAGCCACTCCTAAAATGAGTGTTCATAAAGAGCGGATACAAGGGGAATTTACATTTGATCTTAATCTTAAGCCCCATGAAATTATACTGATCAAAATGAATAAAGTCATATAGGGCAAAGTCAAAAATACGCATGCTTAACTTCCTGATGCCAGGAGGGAAAGCCCACGTATTTTTTTTGTCCCACAGTGGTATAAAAACAAGGAAGTATATACACAACAATACGTAAGTTTAATGATTTTCTAAACAATTGAAGACAATAAACAAGAAAGGTTTGAACCATAACTTGTTAGTGCTTTCGAACTGAAAATCATAAGATTGAAGTAGAAAATGAAAGGGGTTACAACATGATGAACTTCAAAAAGGTGAGTAGACGATTTGCGCTTGGCGGATTCGGTCAAAACTTAATTTATGTACTGATGTCGGCCGGTTTTCTGTTTTACTTCACGGAAGCTGCCGGGTTCTCCGCGGCTACAATCGGGACGCTCCTATTAGTCGTTAGAATATATGGTTTAATTGTCGATCCCATTATTGCCGTCCTCATCGAAAAAACGAACACCAGATGGGGGAAATACAGACCTTATGTTACGGTTATTCCTCCGATCATCAGTTTATTATTTGTTGCACTATTTTGGAGTCCTCCACTGGATCATGGGGCGCATTTAATCTATATCTACGCGGTCACCATTCTTTTTTGGACAGCCTATGCCTTTTTTGATATTTCATACTGGTCTATGGTGCCTTCGATTACGAAAGAAGAGGACAAACGAATCAAGCTGCTGACCATGTGTAAATTGGTCGTGATGTTTGCCGGATTTGGAATCGGAATGGCTCAGATGCCTCTTGTCAAATGGTTAGGAAACAATGATTACTCTGATGGCTTCTTCTTGTTAAGTATCATCCTTGCTGTCGTTTTTACCATCTGTGGACTTCTTCTTGCACAATCATTAAATTTTATGAACAACAAGACGGAAGGGCAAGATTCCACTATTGCCAAGACCAACCCAGTGAAAGGCTTGCAAATGATTAAGGCTCTCCTGGCGAATAAACCGTTAATTATTATTATTCTGGTGAAGCTGGCTATTTATGTGCCGGTAATGCTTAAAKGAAGTATCTMCATTTACTTTTATAAATATAATTTAGGCAACGATATTCTATCGTCGTATGCTTCGATGGTCTCGTTACCCGTCACTCTTATATTAATTGCATTCACGCCCAAATTGATTAAGAAGTTTAGCGATAAAAAGGTGATGTTGGCCATTGTGCTCGTACATGCTGTCCTTTCCTTGATCTATATCGTGAATACGGAGGCTTCCGTATTTTATATCGTTATTGATGGAGTTTCCAATGCTGCAATGGGCGTCTATTCCTTGATTATTACGAACATGGTAGCTTCGACAGTAGAGTATGGCGACTGGAAAACGGGAGTCCGAATGGAGAGTATTATTTTTTCTGCGAATACGATTAGTTCAAAGCTCGCATCAGGTATTTCTGCGGCGATTGCGGGTTGGGTACTATCGGGTATCGGCTATATGCCGGGTGTGACACAAAGTGCGGAAACCTTAAACGCTCTGCATCAAGTCATGGTGTGGGTACCTGTGATCGGATGTGTGTTAGGGGGAGTATTGCTTTTGAAATATAACTTAACTTCGCAACTGTACAGCGAAATCGTGACAGACATCGAGAAAAGAAATCAGGAGCGTGTGTAATGCAATGATCAATACGGATTTATTAAAAGAGAAGCCTTTCTATTTAACGGAGGAACAAAGAAGGAACGTCGCGGATAAAATAGAAAAAATGCCTCTAAACGAGAAAATCGGTCAATTGTTTTTTTTAATGCATTATGAGCAAATGAGCAATGAGCAAGTGCTGCGCATGGTTCAGCACATACAACCGGGCGGAGTCATGCTGCGTCCTGCAAGTGAAGCAACGGTGACGGAAATTATCGATTTAATAAAAGATACCAGTCTGACTGTTCCGTTCATTTCGGCCAATTTGGAACATGGCGTAAATGGAATCGTGAAAGACGGAGCAAGCTTTGGAAGCGCGATGCAATTATCCGCTGCGAACGATCCGGAATTAGTCCGTGAAGCAGCTAACTTTATAGGTGTTGAAAGTGGTTCCTTGGGTGTAAACATGACCTTTTCTCCGGTTGTGGATATCAACTATCATTGTTTAAACCCGATTACGGATACTCGTGCGTTCGGCGATGATGCGGAACATGTAACAGAGATGTCCAAAAGCTTTTGTGAGGGGCTAGTAGCTGCCAATGTCATGCCCGTTATTAAACATTTTCCCGGGGATGGTGTTGATGATCGGGATCATCACGTCCTCCCTTCGGTTAACAGTCTGCCGTTTTCGGAATGGGATGATAGCTACGGGGCTGTGTATAAGGGGTTAATCGAACATGATATTCCTTGTATTATGGCGGGGCATATTTTGCTTCCCTCTTACGAGAGAATGGTTCAACCGGATATAAAGGATAACGAAATTTTGCCCGCGACTTTATCCAAAAATCTATTAAACGGTTTATTGCGCGAGCACTTAGGGTTTAATGGACTAATCATAACTGATGCTACTGGTATGTGTGGTTTTAATAGTTTTGCCACTAGAAAAGAAAGCATGGTCAATAGTGTTAATGCAGGCTGCGATATGCTGCTGTTTACAAAAAGCTTGGAGGAAGATTATGCCGCAATCTATGAAGMGGTAAGTCTGGGCATCATCACAAAGGATAGATTGCATGAGGCCTTGGTTCGCATATTAGGGATGAAAGAGAGGATGTTTGCCAAGGATAAAGAGCAGACGAACAACTTGTCTTTCGATGCATTAGCTGAAAAAGTGTTTGATCAATCGATTACGTTAGTCAAAAATAACGATAACCTCTTGCCTATCCGTCCAGAAAGCTATCGTAAAATTTTATTAATTCCACTCGGAAATGAAGAGCACAGCAAAACGGTTTTGGCCAAGGAGTTGGAAGAAAAAGGGTTCCATGTCACCTTATTGGATAACACTAAAATAGATTTTGATCTTCTTATTGGCAAAGCAGCTGATTTGAAAGCCAAATATGATATGGTCATTTATTCGATTGATTATCGGGTGAAAAGTAATCAAACGTCTAATCGGATTGAATGGGGGATGCCGGCGGGTCAATTTATGCCTTGGTTTATAAAGGAAATTCCCGTTGTCATGATTTCTTTTGGAAATCCGTATCATTTGTATGATGCCCCCAGAATCCCAACCTATATTAATGCCTATAGTAATGTAGACAAAAACATAGAATGGGTTGTAAAGAAGCTGGTGGGAGAAAGCGAGTTTAAAGGAATCAGTCCTGTTGATGCATTCTGCGGGAGGTTTGATACCAGATGTTAAAAACAAAAGGAATTATATTTGATTTGGATGGCGTTATTACGGATACTGCAGAATATCATTATCTGGCGTGGAAGAGCTTGGGTGAGGAGCTTGGTATTGCGGTTAGGCGTGAATTTAATGAGAGCTTAAAAGGCATATCTAGAATGGAATCGTTAGATAGGATCTTGGAGCTGGGGAATAAGGAACGTCAGTATTCAATAGAAGAGAAGATAGGTCTGGCAGAGAAAAAGAATGGGTACTATTTGGAACGGATTGCTTCGATTACCCAACAGGATATTTTGCCGGGCGTTATACCTCTGTTGCAAGCGTGTAGACGGGCCGGCCTTAAAATAGGCTTGGCCTCTGCCAGCCATAATGCGCCTTTTATATTGGATAAATTGGGGATTCGAAATTATTTTGATGTTATTGTTGATCCAGCCAGCCTTGCGAAAGGCAAACCAGACCCGGAAATATTTTTGACCGCCGCTAAGCTGCTTCATATCTCTCCTGAATCTTGTGTGGGTGTAGAGGATGCAGAAGCGGGTATTGAGGCTATCAATCGTGCCGGCATGTATTCCATCGGGGTTGGAGATTCGAACATTCTATCGCATGCGGATTATGTGGTAACAAGCTTATTGGAATTGCAACTGGAAGACTTGGTATAGATTGGCTAGAAGTAGATGATTCCTTTTTTGTGGGAATCATCTTTTTTCGTTCCAGCGTGCCCAGAGGCACGCATCATCTACCAGTCCTTCCGACATGCCGGTGATCAAATATGTTATCACTCTACCTGTTAACTTACATAGCAAACATTCTTAAAAATCCTATCAACATGGGAGCACGACCGCCGAGCAGTTCGTTCGCGAGTTGAAAGACGTCCTGTTCGCGTACTTCATTCGCCGCTTTGCTGCGCAAAAACAACTGCTGAGCGCCTTGAATAATATCTTCGCGCCGCTTGTTTCTATGCTGCTCCAATTGTTCCTTCCACTTGGGATCCACGAAAATCCTCCCTCCTTAAAACGATGAGTATTTCGTCATTTTAGCATGTTAAGCAATTATGATCCAAGTCGGGTCTTATGATTAAAAGATTAATATTTTGTAAATGGGATAGATTCGCGGTCCGCTGTCCATTCCAATCGACAGATTGCCCGGCCCTAATTGGTACTAATAGAACAGTTCTAATCATATTCTTTATAAAAAAAACAATAGGATGGAGTGTAAAGTTAGTTGATAAAAGTTAAGGTTAGTTTACGGCCCATTGTAAGTAATATAAATTTACCCACTGTTATGAAAACAACTATACTTCCGGGTGAATCAATTGAAAGATTATTTATTGCAACCCAGGTAGGAGAGATCTTTTACATACGAAACAGAGTTATAAGGCCTTTTTTAGATATTAGCTCGCGAATCATAAAACTTGGTGTTTCTAGTGGAGGATATGATGAACGGGGATTGCTAGGGCTAGCGTTTCATCCCGAATTTTATTATAACGGTCTTTTCTATCTTCATTTTTCAGTAGCTGGAACACAAGGTCCAGGTGCTTTTCCAGGTGCTCCTCTTGAATCTTTTAGGCCTAACCCGTGTGATCCTAGAACCTTAAACCTAAAATGGATAAATAGAGAAATTCAATACGATCATATTGATACAGTTGAAGAATGGATTCTACAATCGAATGGTCAACCTCAAAAACGGCGGACATTACTTAATATAAGAAGACCATTTTTAAACCATAATGGTGTCAATAGCTTAAACTTTTCACCTGAAACAGGAAAACTTGTTTTGACAACCGGAGATGGTGGATCAGGCTATGATCCATTTAATTTAAGCCAAGATGATATGGAAATCGCAGGTAAAATAATAGAAATTGATGTATTTAAGAATACATTTATCGATAATCCACCCGTAGTTACACGTTTTAATGAGCTACCCGTACCTATTCAGGAAACACTTACGGTAATTGCCAAAGGAGTTCGCAATATACCAGGCATTTCATTTCAAAGGTCTTATAATCAGTATATCAAATACGCAGGCAATGTCGGACAGGATCTCGTAGAGTCGATTTTTTCGTTCATTCATTATAAACCAATACCGGTTACTCAGCTTATTCAAGCTTATTTAATGAAATCTGAACCTGACCAAGAAGGATTTATTAACTTTGGCTGGCGAGGGTGGGAAGGTGCTTTTCCTACTTCGATAATAACAGGCTGCTCTGCAAATCCGGCTTTGGATGAGAAAACAATTTCTTATTACGATGAAGCAGTAAAAACTTCAGTGCGACGTCTTCAGCCTCTAACTAGTTATTTTCATAAAGATCCCCGAACCGATAAGTTTGGAGCAACTGCACTTACAGGAGTCCAGCCATATATGGGAAATGAAATCCCCGATTTAACGGGAAATGTTGTGTTTACCGATCTAGCTCTGGCTAAAGAATCTCAACTTCCGGTTAGAGGTGTCTTAGCTTATACCAGAGTAAGAATGGATTGCAAACTAAATGATTTTAGTGTTATTGAAACCGATTATAATTTTGGGGCTCAATCAGCGTATTATGTTAGTTTGGGAACGAATCTGAATCAAACCAAACTATATTTAGGGGTTTATAGCTCTATGAAAGTGGCTGATTTTAACCAAGGTACCATTTTTGAAATTGTTCCATAATTCATAACTATATAAAATTCGACTTAATAATCCACATTTGTACATGCCATGCCCCTCCATACGCATCATCAGTTTTAGTTGAAATCACTGATTTTACCCGCTACAATTGATATACAAAAATAACGCAATAATTGAATAGTAATTTCTTGCATTTGAAGCGGGTAATGGTGGTCGGGATTACGATGATTTAAGTCTGAATCATGGCTCTTATCCCACGTATCCCTTGGGATGTGSAGAGAAAATTTCAGTTCGTATCTTGAACGAAGTTGAGAACGTAAACCGCATCGTGTACGATGTAACTTCCAAACCGCCGGCAACGATCAAGTGGGAATAGGATCATATAATTGATGACGTTAATTGCTTGTGACTCCTTGGTGGACAAGAGTTTCTGGCGTTGACGGCATTGATATTCCACGTACACCTGCAACAATTGAGTGTTAAAAATTACTCTCTTTTATTTGCGTTATTTAGCAAATAGAGGGTAGTTTTTTTATGACCAAAATCAAAGAACTAATTGAGGATTATAGGCTGAGTCAAGAAGTGATGGGCAGGGCAAATGACCTGTTTCTGTTTTTTTTGTATGGATAGTACGAAGAATAAATCTCCAAATCGATAGAATGGTCAGACTGAAGCCAATGATTCCATAGCATACTTCATTTCTTGAAAGGAGAGATTCATATGAATCGAATCTACTTTAAGGACAATCCATGGCCGAACGGTCACAGCATTAAAGAATTTGAATGGGAAGCTCGACTGGAACCCGATAGCGGCATCTGGTTTGACCTTCACTTGAAGTCTGAAGACTATGATGCGGATGATATTGTCGAGGAAGAAGAGGAAGATGATGACAGACCCGATTGGTATCATAAGATCGTGTGGAATAACTATCATGCGGCTACATTGTCCTCTACGTTTTGGGGGCATAAGGGGCTATTGGTCGGCACGGAAGCTAACAATCTTGATTTTACCAAGCTTGTACATACTATGTTTGAAGTAGATACGCTTCCGCTGCAAGATGAACGTGATTATGAAGATGGAGCCTTCGGCATTTATTTACTCGGTCACGACGCAGCGGCGGATCATCGTATTCATTTTGAAAAAAACACAGGCTCCAATGACTTCACGGTGCGTTGGTCTGGCAAAATCGCGCTTATGTATGTCGGACAGGAGGAATTCAAGTATGCGTTTGACGCCACGATAACAAATGTTGCGTTTAGCGGTATTAAGCTTCCTGAAGGCTATAGTCCTGAGAAAGGACGTCTTCTGTTAGCGTCCTTTGTATCAGACGTGGATCTGTTTGTGTGGTCCCACGAACGAGAAAGGTTCGTACTAAGGTCTTAGATATCAACGGCTTCTCAGGTTGTTGCCATGTTGCCATACTGATGGGTGCACACCGCCTCTCTCTATTCCTTAGAGAGGGGCTGTTTAGGCTTGAATAATGTCACGGGAGTTTCTTGGTGACCCAAATCAACGAGTTTATCGAGGATTTTATACTTTCCGTTTAAGCTTATTCATTGCGTTATTATATTTCGCAACTCTCTGGTAATCTTCCTCGGTGGGATTCGTAATTCGTGATAGATCACTATTATCTTCTAGATCAAGAAGCTTTACGGCACTGGCTAATGTGTTAGGTTGTATACGGTCAATAAATTCATCATATGTTTCATGCTGCCGTCTTGTAAGGCAATCGAGAGCTTCTATGATC
>NZ_JBFUHJ010000244.1:0-8032 GCF_056402455.1 Paenibacillus sp. P4_A7
GAAGAACGACAATCTAGTTCCGCTCGTCGTGAACTCCGGTGAATCGGGTACGCTGGACGATGCCAGCTACTATGGCTGGTTTGCGGTGAGACAAGAAGACGAAGCGCAGTACAAGGAAAAGGATGCGTATTCGATCGCCAATATTGCCGGCAAACGGTTCTCGTTTGTTTCCAACAGCTCGACCTCGGGCTTCAAAGTGCCTTCGAATGCGATTGTCTCGCAATTCTCCAAGCAGGACGCCTATAAAGATTTGACGGTCGAAGACCTGATGGAAGGCGGAAGCGGCCAGTTCTTCAGCGATGTCGTATATGGCGGTTCTCATCAAGGCTCCGCAGTCAATCTGCTGACAAAGAAAGCGGATATTGCGGCTTTCTGCGACACATGCGTCGGCAACTATGTCGAGCTGGCCGAGGGTGAAGCGAATCGTCCAGGTGCATTGTACAAGGTGAAAGAAAAGGCGGAGCAGCCCTTCGACAAGCTTCCTGGCGAGCAATTCCGTCTGATTTCCGTCACACCAGTACTGAATGGTCCGTTCGTGGCCAATCGCGACACAATTTCGGAGGAAGATTTCAAGGCGATCGTAGATATCATGACATCGGAAGCAACGGCGAACAACGAAAGTGTGTTCCTGCCGGAGGATTCCGAGAAATCCGGACTGTTCTGGAAGTCGGGAGATGCGAAGTTCCTTCCGGTCGATGATTCCTGGTATAACCCGATCCGGGAATTGTCTAACTGATAACATTGTTCTTTTTAAAACGTTACGGATTATAAGCATTAAAGTGTGTATGTAAAGGTAGGATTCGAGTGTTTCCATGACATAACAACATACAAGTTATGAAGAAAAAATGGTAGAAAAGGGGAAAAGGGGATTTGCAAATGAACATAAAACGAAACCGAAAAACGTTGCGTCTAATAGGTTATTTTACATCCGTCATGATTTTGATTTTCAACTTGTCTACAGCATCTATCATGCCTGTCGCTGTAGCAGCTTCCGGCCAGTTGTTAACAATGGACAAACTTCAGTACCTCAAAGGGGAAGCTATAACGCTATCGTACACAGGTGCTGGTGCAAGCGGGACGGATTGGGTCGGCATCTACAAAATCGGAGATGTTCCTCCAGGTGCCGGTGAATCGTTGAGATGGGCTTATTTAAAGGCTGGAGACGGAAAGGCTAGTCTCAGCAATGGGCTGGCCCCAGGTAAGTATGATGTGCTTTTCATGCTCAATGATGGGTATGAGATCGTGGATCGCAAGACATTTGAAGTCGTTGACCGGCTCCCTGTTAACGGGGTGACGCTTGATCAACAGAACGTTATCATGACTGAAGGTGAAACCAGAACCTTAACGGCTACGGTTACGCCGGCTAATGCGAACGATACCCAAGTTTCGTGGGTAAGCAGCGATCCTGCTGTCGTTTCTATAACTTCAACAGGCGGCAGCGCATCGCTAATCGGTCATACTCCTGGGAAGGCGACAGTGACGGTCACAACTGCTGATGGAGGTTTTACAGCTTTCACCAATGTGACAGTAGAGCCTAGTCTGACATTACCAAGCATAATCGAAAGCGCTCAAGCTAAGCACGATACAGCAGTGGAAGGCAGTGAGGACGGCCTTTATGCGGCTGGTTCCAAAGCACAATTGCAGTCAGCTATCGATGCAGCTAAAGAGACAGCAAACGATTCAAATGCTACTGAGGAGCAGGTGGATAGTGCGAAAGCAGCATTGAAAGCGGCTATTCAAGAGTTTGACAAGCAGAAAATCACAGCAGATGTCAATGGAGATGGAAAACGCTCTGTTGGAGACTTGGCTATTGTTGCAGGGGCTTACGACAAACAACAAGGTCAAGAGGGCTGGAATGAAAACGCGGATGTGAATCATGATGGTAAGGTTGATATTGTGGACCTTGAAATCGTAGCCAAAGCGATTCTGAATTAAAAGTGGCACTTACTTAAAATAATGGAGGTTTTTCTGTAATGAAGAGAATTTTATCCGTTACGCTCGTACTAACGATGTTATTCACTATGTTATCGACCAGCGCATACGCAGAAACAGATACTGCCGGCGCCAATGCCAAGCCTCTTATTGCATCGATAAAATTCGATAATAATTTGAAGGACGATGCAAACCAAGAAGATTTGATAGCAAAAGGGAATCAAAGTTATGTAGACGGTGTATTACCCGGGACCAAAGCTCTGCACTTAGAAAGCGGAGACGGCAATTATGTCGGTACTACGCATAGCTTGAATTTTGGTAATGACAGTTTTACCACATCCTTCTGGTATAAGGGCGACACTAACAATAAACAGGTCATATTATCAAACAAGGATTTTACTAAGAGCTCTAACGAAGGCTGGGCGATTTATACATCAGCCAATTCGGTCGAAATGAATTTAGGATTCCCGACCACATCAGTAAGTTTTGGGCGCAACACGTTTGATGCTTCCACTTGGCGTTACGTGACATTTGTTGTAGACAGAGATAAAATGCTCGCGTCGTTGTATATTGATGGTTACGAAATGGCTGAATCTTCGCTGGGGATCGGAACTTTAGATACAACGTACCCATTAAATATAGGTAGCGACGGATTAGGAAAAAATGGCGGTAATGCATTCGATATCGCTGATCTGAATGTCTGGAAAGGCGCACTTAGCAGTGATGTCGTTCAAGCTAATTATAAGAGTTACGGTGTRAATAAAGTAGTTATGAACGCACTTAACGGCAAAATATCAGAAGCAAATACACTAATAGCAGACGGTCTCGGTGACGGCTTCAGCCAAACCGATTTTGATTATTTGAAAAAGGTTTCGAATATGGCATCTACGGTTGCAACAACGCAACAAGTAAAACTATATACACAGGAAACCATCAATTATTACAATCGTGAACTAAGCAACGCCATCTTCATCTATCAAAAAAGCAATAAAACATTAACTCCCGCCGGTTTAAATGTGATTATTGACAGCGACACGGAAATCAGTAGTAATCCCGCTGCAATCAAGCGCGTGGAAGAAGGTTTCAGAACAGAACTGAAACTATTCCCACAGGCCGATGTACTCTTTATTCCTGGCGACGTTACGGGCGGTAACAATGCGAATGAATATGTGTGGATGCAGCACATGACAGACGTACACAAAAAACTTAAAGATGAGGGTCTGTTTGACAATGCGAAGCTTTATATGGTGAGAGGCAACCATGATATGGGCGGATCCCAAAATTTAATACCTGTCGGYTCGGCGGGCGCGTGGAACGAGTCAACGAATTCATACGATAACAATTTCTTTAACGATTCTTATAGAGTGAAGGTAAAAGGTTATAATTTTGTGGGTTTTGACGGAAATAATAACAACGACAATACAGTGAAAAAAACCAACAATTTCCTCAACCAAATTAAAGGAGAAGCGGATTACGATCCAACTAAGCCCATATTTGTATCTTCTCACTACCCTATAAGCGGAACCGTGTGGTCAGGGCAATGGAGCAGCGCGGCAAGTAATAATGTAGGTAAATATATTGCCGACAATAACTTTTCGCAGGTGGTATATATGTCAGGCCATACGCAATACGACCCGACCGACGAACGTTCTCACTATCAAGGTGCGGCTACGTATCTTGACAGCGGTGCGAGTTCATATTCCAGTTATATTGATGGCGGTCCGTACGGCGGATATATAGAAGGCTCGTATATCAACTATCATACCACACCTCGCATTGTGAATTTCATAGAGGTTTACGGTTCAAAAATGATCATCAAACAGTATAATTTAGCTACAGATGAATATGTAGGTATACCTTCTGTAAAAGTCGTTGGTGAAGGCAAAGAGGCCTTTACCTATAGCAGGAGCGATATAAGAGAACTCATAGCTCCGCAGTTTGAAGAGGGTATTACTGTCGATTCCTACAATAACAACGAAGTTGCTTTTACAATAAAGCAAGCAAATGACAATGTGCGCGTTTTGGAATATAATATTCAGCTCATAAACAAGCTCACGGGGAAAGTGGACAAATCGTTTAACAGCCTTTCGCTGCCGCTAGACAAGCCATTCGATGAATACAGGCAATATAAGTTTACAGGTTTGTCGCCGTCTACTCCATATACACTCAGGGTATTCGCCGACGATTCCATGTATAACCGTTCGTCGCAGGACATTGACCTTGATGTTAACAGTGGTAATTTAACCAGCATCACTGCGCCTACTGACATAACAGGGTTGACAATCGGAACGGTGAAGACAGCTGACGCCCTTGGATTGCCAGAGTCAGTATCCTTGGTTACAGATGAAGGCTGGGGGAATGCCAATGTGACATGGAATGTAGATGCTTCAAACTATGATCCTACTGTAAAGACTCTACAGACCTTCACTGTAAATGGAACTATAACTTTGCCAACTGAGGTGGCAAATCCCAATAACGTGCCTTTGACAACAAGCATTAGAGTAACTGTAAATAAGATCTCTCAGTCACAAATGACGGCAACGGCGACAAGCGAGGAAACAAGTGGTGAAAATAGTGCAGCATCCATGGCGATTGACGGAAACCCACAAACGGTATGGCATACAAAGTGGGATAAATCGGATGTTCTCCCTCAATCGATTACCTTAAATCTTGGAGGAGCTTACAAAGTCAATAAAGTCACGTATTTGCCAAGGCCATCAGGCTTAAACGGAAATATAACAAGCTATAACGTATATGTAAGTACGGATGGAGTGACCTTTACCAAGGTTGCAAGCGGAAATTGGGCAAGTAACAATGAGGAGAAAGAAGCAATTTTTGACTCGACAGATGCATCATATGTTAAGCTCGAAGCAACGGCGGCTGGTAACGGCTGGGCAGCGGCTGCGGAGATTAATGTAACAATTGGCGAACCATTAGCACCACCTGCCACTACGTTGACAGGTTTACAGCAGGTGGTCACTAACCAAGCATTCGATGTCACGATGGGATTGACCAGCGTAACAGAAAGTGTATACGAGCGAATGTATGCCCAAGATTTGACGCTACACTATGATCCAGTGAATGTGCAATTTGATTCGGTTACATCGCTGAAAGATGGATTCCAAGTCATCGCGCAAGAGGAGACAGCGCCGGGTCAAATTCGGATTATTGCTTCCAGCGTGGAAGCAAACCAAGGGGTACTTGCCCAAGGCGATTTGTTGACTTTCAAATTTACAGCCAAATCTGCAACGGAGGCAACGACAATTACTGTCGACAATGTTTGGATTGYCAATGCAGAGGGGAATGAACTGGAGGTTAACGGAGCCTCCCACAAGATACAAATAACTGTACCTAGTATACCTGTAGATAAGTCACTCTTGAATGCTTTAATCACAAGTGCTCAGGCCAAGTACGATGCAGCAGTGGAAGGCAATGGGCACGGCCTGTATGTGAATGGATCCAAAGCGCCATTGCAGTCGGCAATCGATGTGGCCAAAGCGACAGCAAACGATCCGAATGCCACTCAGCAGCAGGTGGATAGCGCGAAAGCTGCATTGGAAGCGGCAATTCAACTGTTTGACACCAAGAAAATCAATGCGGATCTCAATGGGGATGGAAAAATTTCTATTGGAGACTTGGCTATTGTTTCAGCGGCTTACGGCAAACAACAAGATCAGGCGGGCTGGAATGAGAAAGCGGATGTAAATAAAGACGGCAAGGTGGATATTATAGACCTTGCAATCGCAGCCAAAGCAATCTTGCAATAAACAAACCTGCAATTATGTTTGCTTTTGCGAAATTTAGGACGGACTAGTAATGAAATGGGGTGGGAGATCTATTTTCTCCCCCTCCTCACTTATGACGAGTACAGAAAGGGCGAATTGTCCAATGATAAAAAAACTACTTGCATTTAGTCTGGCGTTGCTTTTGACATTACTCGTATTTCCCCAAGTCGTAACTCAGGCAAGCTCCGGTCCAAGCTTTTCGCTGTCCATCTCGGATAAGAGCATTTCAGCAGGCGATGACTTCCAAGTGACGGTGAGCGGAAAGAAATTAAGCGACTTGTACGCATATGAACTCAATTTAACCTATGATACCAGCCGTTTGGTGTTTGTGAAGGGTGCTACCGAAGGCGGCGGCTTTGCCGTGAAACCTATTGTGAACGGGAATAAGATTCAAATCGCGCATACGCAAATAGGCAATGCAGCAGGACAGAACGGGGATGTAACATTGGCTACGCTGACATTTCGTGCGGCTAGTCAGGGTAAGGCCGATATTGTGCTGGACAGCGTGAAAATGGTGAATTCGCAGATCGCGACTATTGAAGTTTCAAGCAAAAGCAAAGTATCGGTGAATATTAAAACTACGAAACCTGCGGGCGATGTATTCAAGAGCGACATTGTTAATGAAACAAAATTGGTTGATACGATCTCGTCCAAAGTAGCGGAAGCTAATAAATCTGGTGTAAAGGTGGAAATGGCTGACATTAAAGGACATTGGGGCGAAAAGACCATCGGCACGTTCGTGAAACTGCACTTTATCAAAGGATATGGGGATGGAACGTTCCATCCTAACGGCAACATTACACGCGCCGAATTTGCAGCGATCATTTCTCGCGTATTCGATATCAACGGAGGCGGCAATCAGCCGGTAGTTCTGAACGATATTAACAGCCACTGGGCTAAAGAAGCTATTGAGAAACTTGCAATCGCAGGAGTGATTACCGGATATGATGACGGGACGTTCAAGCCGGACAAAACGATTAATCGTGAACAAATGGTCATTATTTTATCCCGTATTGTGGACTTAAGTAAAGTGGACAAAGATGCTTCCAAAGGCAACTTTGCAGATATAGCAAGCGCAAGCTCATATGCAGCAAATCCAATCAAGGATTCGGCAAAAGCGGGCATCATCAGCGGCAAGGGCAATGGTTTATTTGATCCGAAGGGCAATTCCACACGTGCAGAGGCGCTTACAATCGTTCTTAATGCATTGAACCTTAACCCTCAAGTGAAAACACTTTTGGACAGCTTGAAATAAGTCGAGAAACATGTTCAAGTTGCAGAATGAACGTCCGTAACCGGATAAACGATATTGCAGATTGTAAGACTAGCATTTCATGAAAAGAGGTTCCGCTATGAAGCAGCGTTCATTTCTGTCCTTGTTCATCATAATGATCTTATTATTTTTTGGGACTGCCACAACTTCACTTGCGCATTCACTAAGTATGAATTACTCGGATTTAAACATTGAAGGGGACGAGATTCTCTATGATCTTTTTATTGATCAAAGAGACTTGATTCAACAATTCGGTACTGACTTGGATAATCTGGTGAACGATGAACTGTTCTCGCAAAAAATTGAATCCATTCTACAGAAAGGTCTTCGCATAGATGTGGATTCGAAGCCCTTAACGATGGAATTTGATTCGATGAGCATGGCGAATAAGGGTACCGTAAGAGGCATAGAATTTCATCTGACGTTTACCACCGATGAAGAAATCGAACAATTTAATCTTCATTACGATCTGGTGTTTGACGATGCGCCTCCTCTTACAAGTGTACTCATGGTCCATGATGGGGAATATTTCCGGCAGGATATAATTGATAGCACGAATAAAGATTTTCAGATCAACCTTCCCCAGGACCCAGCACAGGACCTTCCCCAGCCTAAGCTTGGCGCTGTTTTGTGGAAATACTTTGTACTAGGAATCGAACACATTTTGATAGGTTATGATCATTTGCTGTTTTTGTTATCCTTAGTATTAATCGCATCTCGCTTCAAGGATGCATTGAAAATTGTTACTGCTTTTACAATCGCCCACAGCATTACATTATTCTTGGTGGCGTCGGGGCGCATCCATGTCATCCCATCTTGGGTCGAAGCATTGATTGCGGTGACGATCTGTTACGTGGCCGTGGAAAATATATTTGTTCAAAAGGCGAAATGGCGGTGGGTAATGACAGCCATATTTGGCCTGATCCACGGTATGGGCTTCGCCGGGGCATTGGCCGAAATAGGACTTCCAAAGGACAATTTGATTGGGACGCTCCTAGCGTTCAATTTAGGTGTAGAAACGGGCCAACTGATGGTCTTATGC
>NZ_JBFUHJ010000245.1:0-8032 GCF_056402455.1 Paenibacillus sp. P4_A7
TAGCACGGGAGCTTTAACAAGCCACGAATCTATTTGTGTATTGAACTGTTCATCCGAAGAAGCAATTATTCACATTACTATTTATTTCGAAGATCGCGAACCGATGGAAGACATCATGGTAATCGTGTCAGGCAGACGTACAAATCATATTCGCACTAGTTCTTTAATGAAGGAGGGAGCATCGATACCAATCGGTGTTCCTTACGCCATTGAGGTGCAAAGCAATATTCCAATTATAGTCCAGTACAGCAGGCTTGATTCGACCCAGGCGGAAAACACACTTATGTCGACGATGGCTTATCCATTAAAATAATACACTTCAAATTATGAAAGGGTGTTCACGATGACAGACCGCGCTTATGCTTTTTTTGAGGAGCAGCAGCAAGCTAGAGGGATTAATCTCAATGAGGTTAAGGAAAGTTTAAAATCATTAAAAATAGAAACGCCATCATGGGGTTATGGAGATTCCGGAACTCGCTTTAAAGTGTTCCAGAAGGAAGGCGTGCCTCGCAACCCGTTTGAGAAGTTTGAGGATGCAGCACAGGTTCACCGTCTGACAGGAATTGCTCCTTCCGTTGCCATCCACATTCCGTGGGATAAAGTTGACGACTATGGTAAGTTGAAAAGCCATGCTGAAGGTCTGGGACTAACGATTGGTGCTGTTAATCCAAACCTTTTTCAGGATGAAGACTACATGCTTGGAAGCGTTACAAATGCAGATGCTGCCATTCGCCGCAAAGCAACGGATCACCTACTAGAGTGTGTAGACATCGCGAAGGAAACAGGCTCGCGCGATATTAGCTTGTGGTTCGCTGACGGTACGAACTATCCGGGACAAGGCGATATCCGCAAGCGTAAAGCTTGGATGAACGATGCGCTGGCTGAAATGTATAAAGCAATGACTCCAGAGATGCGTATGCTTATCGAATACAAATGCTTTGAGCCTGCTTTCTATCATACGGATCTAGCGGATTGGGGCATGGCTTTCAACTTGGCACAGAAGCTCGGACCACAGGCAGAAGTGCTTGTTGATACGGGTCACCATTTACCAGGTGCAAATATCGAGCATATCGTTGCTTATCTGATCGATGAAAAACGTCTCGGCGGCTTCCATTTTAATAGCCGTAAATATGCGGATGATGATCTAATTGTCGGTTCGGTTAATCCTTATGAGCTATTTTTGATTTTCTATCAAATCTTGAGCGCAGCGGGCGATGCGGATGCTGCTATCCGTCAAAACGTTGCTAATATCGCATATATGATTGACCAATCACATAACATCGAACAAAAAATTCCAGCGATGCTGCGTTCCGTATTGAATGTACAAACGCAATTTGCTAAAGCGCTTCTCATTAACCACGCTGAAGTAGCCGACGCAGCACAGCGCAATGACGTTCTAGGTGCTGAGGATGCGGTTCGCCGTGCCTTTGAATTTGACGTTACGCCGCTGCTCCATTCGATTCGTGAAGAGCAAGGTCTTCCGCTTGATCCGATGAGAGCGTACTTAAATAGCAGCTATGGCAAAGACATATTGGTGAGAGGCAAGGGCGGTGCCAGCTGGTGACCATTCTTGCTTACGATCTGGGGGCGAGCAGCGGAAGAGCGCTGCTCGGCCGGCTTGTAAACGGTAAGATCGAGGTTGAGGAGCTGCATCGTTTTTCCAATGATCCTGTACAGGTCGGCGATCGGCTGCAATGGGACATCTTAAGGCTGTTTCATGAGCTAAAGCAAGGACTGCTAAAGGCAAAGCACCAGGATATTAAACTGAAGAGCCTTGCTATTGATTCATGGGCGGTTGATTTTGGTTTTATTGGAAGCAATGGCGAGCTGCTGGGTAATCCATATCATTACCGTGACCAACATACGAATGGTGTTATGGATAGCGTGATAGAAGAGTTATCGGCTAACGAAATATTTGGTCGAACGGGCATTCAGTTTTTACCATTTAATACAATATATCAGCTTGCTGCGTTAAAGCAGGCTGATTCTCCGTTATTACGGGAAGCAAAGCACTTTCTGATGATTCCCGACTTGCTGCGTTACTTTTTAACAGGGGAAATGCATAACGAATTTTCAAATGCGACGACGACGCAGCTGTTCAACCCGATCAAGGGAATCTGGGATGACACGCTGATTCAAGCGATTGGTCTCTCTTCAGATTTATTTGGAGAAATTGTTCAGCCAGGTGCAAGTGTCGGGAAATTGCGTGATTCTTTATGTGAGGAACTTGGTATTGATAGTGTTCCTGTATATGCGGTAGCCGAGCATGACACAGGTTCAGCGGTCGTTGCTGTACCTGCACTTGATCGATCATTTGCCTATTTAAGCTGCGGGACGTGGTCGCTCATGGGCACAGAGGTAAATGAGCCTGTCATTAATGAGCTAGCGCAGCAGCTCAACTTCACGAATGAGGGCGGTGCGTACGGCACGTATCGTTTGCTCAAAAATATTATGGGCCTGTGGATTTTGCAAGAATGCAGACGTTCATGGGAACGAGAAGGAATTTCTTACTCTTTCCCCGAATTAGTTAAGTTGGCTGGCGAGGCTAAGCCGTTTGCTGCATTCATTGATCCAGATGATCCCTTATTTCTGCATCCAGGAGATATGCCTGAGCGCGTTGGTGAGTACTGCCTTCGTTCAGGGCAAGCAGTGCCTGAGAATGTTGGGGCAATTGTGCGATGTGTGCTGGAGAGTCTTGCGCTAAAATATCGAAATATTCTGGAGCTTACCGAGCAATTGTCTGGCAACTCATTCAACGGGCTTCATATGGTAGGCGGCGGTATTCAGAATACGCTGCTATGTCAATGGACAGCAAATGCAATTGGCAAACCAGTTTGGGCAGGGCCGGTAGAAGGAAGCGCGATCGGCAATATGGTTGTCCAATGGATTGCGTCAGGTGAGTTGTCTGATATATGGGAAGCTCGTAGAGTCATTCGCGAATCATTCCCTATTGAGGTGTACGAGCCAGTGAATCAAGAGGCTTGGGAGAATGCGTACAAATCTTTTAAAGCAAAGACAGGAATCGCATAAGCTGCGAATTCAAATAAAGGTTAGGAAGAGGTAAGGTATGCTGGCAGCGGAACGTTACGACAAAATTGTACAGCTGGTTAATGAGAGAGGGAGCATCCGGGTGACAGAGTTAAGTGAGCTCTGCCTGGTTACGGAGGAAACGATTCGGCGTGACCTTGATCGCTTAGAGCAAGCCGGTCGTTTGCGCCGCTCGCATGGCGGTGCAGTAAGCGTGAAGGATCAGCAGCCGGAAATCCCGTACTTCGAGCGAGAAATAACTCGAGCTGATGAGAAGAAGCGGATTGCTGAGGCGGCTATAAAGCTGATTCAGCCGAAGGATCGTATTCTGCTGGATGCTAGTACTACAGCTTGGTATATGGCTGCCAGTATGCCTGACATTCCATTAACCGTACTTACAAATTCAATTAAAGTAGCTATGGAGCTCAGCAGCAAGGAGAAGATCGAGGTTATTTCAACCGGTGGGATACTTGCTGCACGATCACTTTCTTATGTGGGTCCTCTGGCTGAACGCTCACTTGATGCCTATCACGTGGATAAAGCATTTTTCTCTTGCAAGGGCGTACATCTTGAACGAGGCATTAGTGAGTCCAATGAACTTCAGGCACGAATTAAGCATAAAATGGTCGGTATGGCTGATGAAGTCATCCTGCTTGCTGATTCCAGTAAGTTTGGTCTTCAGGCGTTTACACATGTAGCAGATCTGAGCGCTATAGATCACATTATTACCGATGCTTATTTGCAAAGTGAGCTTCAATCACAGCTGGAAGAACGGCAAATTACTGTGACTACGGTTTAATAATAGATAGAGATGGTGCTCGATTGCTTAATTAACAGTTGGCAGTGGAGCATCATGTTTATAAGCGAGCTATATATCGGAATATAAGATGTTCTATATTTTTTTTGTTCAAACATGTCTGACAACCTGATAAAATGGGATAAAAGAGGCTGAGAGGGGTGCTGAAATGAAAGTTTCTTTATTTATAACTTGTTTGAGCGATGCGCTGTATCCGCGCGTTGGCGAAGCGATGGTGAGATTACTTGCGAAGTATGGTGTGTCGCTGCAATTTTCGACTGTACAAACCTGCTGCGGTCAACCTGCGTTCAACAGCGGTTATTGGAAGGATGCAAGAGAATCAGCAAAAACAATATTGGATGCTTTTGAGGATTGCGACTTCGTTATTTCACCATCTGGCTCCTGCACCGGAATGATTCATCATTATCCTAAATTGTTTGAAGACGATCCAGTCATGTTGAAGCGAGCGCAGAGCCTCCAGAGCAAGTCTTATGAATTTACGCAATTTCTTGTTCAAGTTCTTGGAGTAACCGAGGTTGGCGCATCGTTTCCACATAAGGTTACCTATCATCCATCCTGTCACGGCAGCCGTATTTTAGGAGTCAAGGATGAGCCTTTAGCTCTTTTACAAAATGTGAGAGGTCTAGAACTTGTCCCTTTGCCTTTCGCTGAGGATTGCTGCGGTTTTGGCGGTACCTTTGCTGTGAAAATGGCGGATATCTCCGGGGCTATGGTTACGGAAAAAGTGGATCATGTGCTAGAGACGGAAGCGGAGGTGCTAGTTGGGCTCGATATGGCATGCCTCCTTAATATTGCTGGTAACTTGCACTATCGGAATGAGCCGGTTCGCGTCATGCATCTGGCGGAACTGCTCTACGAAGGGGTGAAAGAAGCATGAGTACGGGACAGAAAGCAAAGGGCAAAGCTACTGTAAAGGCGAGAGCAGATCTTGCGCTTAATGATGAATTTCTGCGCAAAGCAGTACGGTTCACGACGGAGCGTCTTCGTAATGGGAAGAAAAAAGCGACGGAGGAACATGGCAACTGGGATGATTGGCGTGAGAGGGGCAAGCAAATTCGGCTTCACACGATCGCTCATCTTGATTATTATTTGAATTTGTTCGTTAATAATGCTCGTGCGAACGGCGTACACATCCATTTTGCAAATACGGGTGAGGAAGCCGTGGGGATCACGTTAGATATCGCAGAGCATGCGAAAGCGAAGTCGGTTGTGAAATCAAAGTCGATGGTTACGGAGGAGCTTCATCTTAACCATGCACTTGAGTCTATCGGCGTAGAAGCAGTTGAAACGGACTTAGGCGAATACATTATCCAGTTAGCTGGAGAAATGCCGTCTCATATCGTAATTCCAGCCATACACAAAAACAGGTATCAGATCGCTGACCTGTTATCTAAGGAAGCGGGTTACACATTGCCGCCAGATACCACTGCACTTGCAGGCTTCGTTCGGAAGAAGCTTCGGGAGAAGTTTTTGGACGCAGAGATTGGGATGACGGGCTGCAATTTTGCAATTGCAGAGACGGGCTCGATGGTGTTATTCGAAAATGAAGGCAATGCGCGTATGGTCACTACTGTACCGAAAACTCAAATTACACTGATGGGAATGGAACGTATTATTCCGTCCTGGTCGGATCTTGAAGTAATGGCGACTCTGCTTCCTCGTTCGGCTACCGGACAGAAGCTGACGATGTATATGTCGGGGATTACCGGTCCTCGTCGTTCTGAAGATGCGGATGGTCCGGATGAAATGCATATTATTATTGTTGATAACGGGCGCTCGCTCCAGCTTGGCGATCCTGAATTCCAAGAGCTGCTCAACTGTATTCGCTGCGGTGCTTGCTTGAATGCTTGCCCGGTTTATCGTCATATCGGTGGTCACGCTTATGGCAGCACGTACAGTGGTCCTATTGGAGCCGTACTAACACCATCGCTGAACAAAAATATAGCCGAATGGGACGATGTCGCCAATGCATCCAGCCTATGCGGTGCTTGTTATGAGGCCTGTCCGGTCAAAATACCACTGCATGACATGCTCGTTTACCTGCGTCGCCGCAAGGTGGAAAGCGGTAACGGAAGCAAGCTGGAATCGATCGGCATGCAGGGCTTTTCAACGATAATGGGCAACTCGTCTCGTTTTGGTGGTGTGCTTAGATTAGGAAAGCTTGGTCAAAAGCTTGTTGTTCGAAGCGGAGTCATCAAGACTAAGCTCGGTCCGCTCAAGGGATGGAATACGTACCGGGTAACGCCAAGCTTACCGAAGGAATCCTTCCGTGACCGTTGGGATACACTGGATCAGGAGCTGAAGCAGGGACTGAAGCAAATGGAGCCATCCATGCAAAATCGGATGGAGGAGCTGGTTCGAAAGCGTAAAGAAGATGAGAAGCAGGGTAAAGGGGGACATGGTCWTGGCTGATACTCATAAACAGTGGTTAGATAAGCTTGAGGCAGATTCCCGCAAGAAGCAGGAGCATTTTATGAATGATATTGCTTCCAAGCTGAAGCATCCAAGAATGGTTCAGAAGCCACAGCATCCGTTCCGCGGCGCGCCTGATTTCTGGAATGCCTTCGAATGGCCGATGCAGGAGAGAATAGATCAGTTCACAGCTAACTTCGTATCGGTAGGCGGTCATGTATCACGTCTTGAAACAATGGAGCAAGCTAAGCAATTTATTGTTCAGAAAGCGGAGGAAATGAGTGCGAAGTATGTGATTCGTCAAGATCAGCCCGAGCTGGACGCGCTTGATTTGGAAGGAGCGTTAGTTGACTCCAAAGTGTCGGTATGGAACACTGATCCTGAGCAATATTGGCGGGCACGTGCGGCGGAGGCGGATTTCGGTATTGTCATAGCCGATCATGCTGTTGCCTACACGGGATCAGTTACTGTTTTATCCGCAAGTAATAAGGGTCGTTCTGTCAGTTTGCTTCCAACGGTACTGTTTATTATTATTCCGATTGAACGGATGAAAACCAGACTGGGCGAGGTGCTGGTTACGTTCGACGAAGCGGGTCGCGAGCAGCTGCCAGCCGGCATTCATTTTATAACAGGACCGAGCCGCTCCTCCGACATCGAGAATGACTTAACAATTGGCGTTCACGGACCGGGAATCGTATATGCCCTTCTAGTTGGGAAGAATGAGCTTACGAAGTAAGTTTGCATTCGCAAACTTTAAGTTGATGCTTACGAAGTAAGTTTGCATCTGCAAACTTTGGAGGTGAAGCAAATGTCATTACTTGATGTAGTGAAGCTGTCAAAACGCAATCATTACGAGGTAATTACGGAACAGGTGAAGCAGCTCATCATAGATGGAAAGCTGAAGGTGGGCGATAAGCTGCCTTCGACCAAAGAAATGTCMGAACAGTTTGGCGTAGGACGCTCGACTACTCGTGAAGCGCTTAGTGCGCTCAAAGCGATGGGTATGATCGAAATTCGTCAAGGAGGCGGTTGCCGTGTCATCCGCAGTGCTCCAATCGAGGTTGAGCTGCCAGAGCTTCAGTCACTCCGAATGAACCGCGACACCGTTTTTGAACTGCTTGAGGCAAGGGAATCACTCGAGGTTTCAAATGCAGCAATCGCCGCTATGAAGCGAACGGATGAAGATATAATTATGCTGCGCAGCTTAATTGAAGAAATGAGGAACTCTGTCGGAAATGATGCCGAAGGAGAAAGGACCGATCTTCTGTTTCATTTGACGCTGGCAAAGGCTACACATAATACGATTATGGTTCGTTTGTTCGAGTCCATAATGAATCATATTGAAACGGCCATTCACGATATTCGGAAGATTGAGCTGTATGCAAACACATCGGTTGCTGAGCGGCTGTACGAGGAGCATTCAGCGATATTCGATGCGATTGAAAAGCAAGATGCATCTATGGCAGCCGAACGAATGAAGCGCCATTTGCAGCATATTGAGTCTATTGTAAGGAAACATATTGGCAGTTTATAAGTCAAGGTGAAACTGTGCATTGATTGGTATATTGCAAAGAAGACAGCGATTTTTCGGAGGAGACTGAAAAACGTGTGTTTTAAGCGTCTATAAAATGAACCTAAATAGATAAAGGCGAATTTCCATTCATATTGAATGAGAATTCGCCTTTATTTTATGGTTTTCTTTATGTTTTCTACTTTAATAGTGTCAATATTCTTTTGAGATTGACAGCGAATATAGTCATTGCCCCTTTCATGTGC
>NZ_JBFUHJ010000246.1:0-7976 GCF_056402455.1 Paenibacillus sp. P4_A7
GCCTCTAGAATCACTTCTAAGGCTCATTTTGCGTGTAGGGAGACATATTTGAACCCCCTAATTCATGGTTTTTTCAAAAACACTACTTCTTCAGTACCCTATCATCTGGCCGGCTGCCTTCTTGCTTTTAACTATCGTTCTGCGTTAGTGCAATACCTTTGTAATATGTTTCACCACGTTGTTTGTAACAAAGTTAACGAATCTCAATCGAACGATTCAGCGATTTCATGTACGTTACCAAACGGATCAACGAAAGCAGCATATCGCCCTTGAGTAGGTTTATCATGCAAAAATGGAATACCCTTTTCCTTCATTTCCTTATAAGTTTGCTCAACAGATACGACCTCAAACACCAAAACTGTTCTAGCCTCGTTTGAATAATCTCCAATTTCTTTGGTCTTTTCACACTTATAAGCTATAAGCTGGCAGCCGTCAAGGGCAAATACAAGCTTATTTTCTTGCTCTAACAGTGTTTGCAAACCCAGCAATTCAGAATAAAACCATCTCGCCTTTGTCATGTCATTGACGAAAATCATTATATGTCCTAGTTTCATAAGGCTATGCTTCCCCTTCACTTTTTGAGGATACCATTTTTTATGGTTCATGAAGAATCTTTGCTAATGATTATCTGTAGTATTCGCGAGTTGATTAACATATCCTGCCTGTTAGCTCAACAAGGTTGCCGTTGCATGCCGGCAGCCTCGTTATGGTGATTGTTAAACTATAGTTTCCCGTTAGCGTAACAACCAATAGGTTTAACTTTCATCTTTGAAATGAAAATGTTCATGATGGATCGCATTCATTCCAACCAACTTACCACTCTTTTTATGGTAATATGCGAAGTTATTATTTAGTGGCATTCGAAGTAATTGATAATTGTGATCTCTTGGCAAGGCTTCGATTTCATTAATGGCTAACTCACGTGTGTTGTAAATACCTATTGGAAAGAAATTTGGAAAACCAGTTGAAGCATCAGCAACGAAAATTCCCCAAACGTAATCATTCGGCACATAATTCACCCTTATCCTTTTACGACCTAAAACCTGAGTTAAGTATTCGGTGACCAGTTGAATTATCCTCCCGTTAGTGGAACCTACAAGTAAATAAACCCTCATTGGCATTAATGAGGGTTGCTATTCTCTATTTATACTGAATTAACCCCAGATGTACTACCGTCGGATCTACTATGTAAGCTAGACTCCCCAAGATCCAATTTCGGCTGAGTAACAGTAGCACCATTAGTTTCTGCCTCCGGATCCGATTCGCAAAGCGTTCTATTCCATTGCTCGGCAGCTCGTCCGCGACAAACGAAACGGATGGAAGATTCCCGAGCCGGTTATCAAATGTAAAGTGAAGAACACTGGTAACGGCGGATTCCCTTCCGGATCCAGGATGATCATCTCGCCATCTAAGATGCAATTATTTTGTTGAGTTCATCTATTTGCAGCAGCTGCAGCTTGCCCGCGGCGCCCTTCTCTAGTCTAGCTGTTACCTTTGAAAATACTGAAATTTTTCCTCATTATGGTTTCTATTTTATTGTAAAAATTTACGCATCGAATAATCGAATTGTTCATGGTAAACTACCATTGAAATATACCTGCCTCATGATGACCTACTGGACTTAGATATATTTCCGCATTCACATCGGAGGGAATTCATGACAACATTTATACGCAAGTGGAATCAATTTAGCCTTATAAAACGAATACTTGTTGGCATTATTATCGGTATTATTCTGGCTTTATCGATTCCTAATGCAAAAGGGATCACCATTTTCGGCTCTTTGTTTGTATCTGCTTTAAAAGCGGTTGCGCCCCTATTGGTTTTGCTTCTGGTGATGTCCGCCATCTCCAATCATAAAAAAGGTCTTCACACCAATATAAAAGCGATTACCATCCTTTATGGGATAAGCACTTTTCTGGCGGGGCTGATCGCAGTAATTGCAAGTTTTATATTTCCGGTAACCTTGTCACTCGTAAAAAATGCCGAAAATCTGACTCCGCCTGATGGGGTTGCAGAAGTACTTAAAACATTGCTGCTTAAGGTCGTTGACAACCCGGTAAGCGCCCTAATGAATGCCAACTATATAGGGATCCTGGCTTGGGCTGTCCTGCTTGGTATTGCTTTAAGAAATGCCCAAGAAAGTACCAAAACCATGCTTGGCAATTTTTCAGATGCGATATCTCATATCGTCAAATGGGTCATCAATTTGGCACCTTTAGGAATCATGGGACTTGTTTTCGATTCCATTACAACAAACGGGCTTTCTTCCTTGCTCGATTATGGAAAATTGCTTCTCGTTTTTATCGGATGCATGCTATTTCTTGCACTGGTTGTCAATCCGCTGATCGTATACCTGAATATTCGCAGAAATCCATATCCACTTGTTCTTAGTTGCCTAAAGGAAAGTGGGATTACCGCATTCTTTACTCGAAGTTCGGCTGCTAACATCCCAGTCAACATGAGATTATGTGAAAAATTGGGACTCAATAAGGATTCGTATTCGGTATCCATTCCATTGGGCGCTACGATTAATATGGCAGGCGCAGCGGTTACGATTTCCGTCCTAACGCTCGCAGCCGTTCATACGCTTGGTATTGAAGTAGACTTTGGTACGGCGCTTATTCTTAGCGTCCTATCCGCTGTATGTGCTGCAGGCGCCTCAGGTGTTGCCGGCGGGTCGCTCTTGCTTATTCCACTGGCGTGCAGCTTATTCGGCATTCCGAATGAAATTGCGATTCAAGTCGTTGGAGTAGGCTTCATCATTGGGGTTTTACAGGACTCTTTTGAAACAGCGCTCAATTCATCCTCCGATGTACTTTTTACGGCCACAGCCGAATTTGCAAAAAATCGTAAAGCAGGCAAGGAATATGCGATTGATGTCGAGACATAGAGAACAAAAAAGCAGGAGGCCTAAGAGACCCCTGCTTTTTTGTTCTCTCCGTTCTGCTTCATTTACTGACGTACGCCTTTGGCAGTATGGATTTTAGTTTGTTATGCAACCTCACTAGCGTTGTATTAATTTTCTCTGAATGTTCATAACTAGCGGATGATTAGAACCGTTCGCGACGCTTGATCCCAGAATACTTTCGCCCCCAGCGCTTCACTGACGAACCTTACGGGGACCATCGTGTTGCTGTTGATCAGCTGCGGAGGGACGGAGAGTGCCGTCTTTTGTCCGTCGATATGCGCCTGATCCGATCCGATCTGCAGCTCGATCTCCTTGCTGCCCCTGGTGGCTGTCACCGTCTTGGTGCTCTGCTCCCATTCCAGCGTGGCGCCCAAGGCTTCAAAAATCGACCGCATGGGAACCAGCACATTTCCGTCCATGTTGACAGGCGGTTGTTCGGTCGCCAATCCTTTTCCGTCAATCGTGATAAGGATGCCTCTTTTCACGATCACCTGTTTTCCCGTTTCATCATAAAACTTCACGGCAAGGCTGCTGGCGCTTGGATCTTTAATCTCCATGCGAAGATTGTCGGTGCGGTTGTTAAACGCCACATCCGTGTTCGTTACTACGGATAATTCTTTTCCGTCCGCCGAATATGGCGTAACCCGGGCCATAATCTTTTGCGTCTTTTCCCCATTTTTGACGACGGACGTGAAGACAAGCTTCCCATCCTTTATGTAAGTCCCGTAATCTACTAAATAGGTTTGATCATCGGCAACGGCCATAAAGCTCACATGATCGATTTCGTTAAGGGCTTGCAGCTTGATTTTAAAAATGGCGACGTTATTTTCGAACACGGCATCGGAGTTCGCGCTAACTTCCACCACTTTGCCGTTTTTGTTGTAAGCCGTGGCGATTGCACTGATGGTTTTAACTTTTGCACCGTTTTTAACGGCTACCATCGCTTCCAAATAATCCTTTTGAATTACCGTGGTTTCCGCCACAATCTTGTAAGGTTCCTCGATCGCTCCCGAAGCCTTAACCTCTACTTTCTCAATCTTCTCCCCACGATCCAGCATCAATTCAAATACCTCTGTATGTCCTTGGAAAATAAAATCGTGGTCTTTCCCCATCGCGATGATCTTACCTGTTTTATCATATCCGATTGCCAGAACCGAAACGCTTTCGCCCGTTTGAACCCGAACGTCAGCGGTTACTTTCATTTTTCCGTCGATCACTTTGTGCTCCGATCGCAGCAATTCGACATTGCTAGCATTGACCGCAGCGGATGCCGGAAACGCCATCATCAACACGAGCACCATCATGAACATTAAACCCATTCCCGAACGCATACATTTCKACAAACTCACTTCTAACATTCCTCTTTTCCCAATATGATCCATAATAGCATTTCAACTTTCAATTATTATAATAATCAACGAATAAGTAAATAGAGAGAATGTATCAAATTGTAATAAAAAAAAGGACTAACGAGCTATTTTCTCGTTAGTCCGGGTGCTCAGGAGACAACTTTAGTACTGGAACTATCCTCGTTTGCTTAACATTCCATCGGCTTGCGCTAACCAGCCCGTTGAATGATGTCGACACCTAATTGACGAATCTTTTTGAACACTTCTTCTCTGTTGCGGTAAATTCAAAGAATCCATTTTGATAGAATATCAATCAAAATGGATTCTACAGTCCAGTTTTTTAGATTTAAGGCTCGTCCTTACTTCCAGCCCCATTTTTGAAAGATTTGGTGAGATTTTTCCGTTTTTAAATAATCAATAAATTGCTGTGCCTCTTTTTTCTGATCGGTGATTTTCGTCAGGGCGATCGGCGTTCCACGATAGAGCTTTTCTTCTTCGGGCAGTTCGACCAGGTCCGTCACATCTTGGAGCCGGTAATGCCACGATTCATAGGTAATCCAGGCGTCCAGGCTGGAATTCGATTTCCATTGTTCAATGGCCTCGGCACTCGATTTTACAGAAAGGTTAATATTTTGGTAAATGCCTTCGATCAGCCCTTTTCTGCCTGCCAGGTCTTCCCACAGTCCAAGCTGGCCAGCCCCATTCACATCGAGTATTTTTACCCCTTTTTTCGTTAAATCCTCCAGGCTTTCAATCTTCTTAGGATTTCCTTTCCTTACCAATATTCCTGCAGCACGCGGGTAAAGCTCCGTTCGTGATTTAGTGTCGATCATTTCGGGGTGGTTAAAGATAAAGTCCTGCAGCATATACTCGGAGCCACCGAAAATAATATCTGCATCTTGCTTTGCTTGGCCGATCCATTTGCCCTCTGGTCCGGCTGTTACTTCCACCTTGATTCCCGTTTCAACTGAAAAATGTTCAGCAGCTTCCTTGATCGGTCCAAGTGGTCCGCCCGGTCCGTACACCCGGATGACATGATCACTTTGGCTGGAATTTGGTGTCGCCTGGGACGCAGTCGTACGGTCCATTTTTGCATAGGCTGACAATCCGGTAGCCGTAATGACAAAGAGCAGTAGAGCTGATAGGAACACGGTCTTCTTCATAAATCTTCCTCATTTCATCTGTTATTTTTACTGGTGCTTTTAAAGGAAACGAAAGGAGGCTTTTAACGGTTTGATTGTAATTGCAAAATAGTTAGAAAGTTTCATAAAACTATTGAAAATTAGTCCGGTGAAGAATAAATCAAGGTACCTTCGTAGGTACCCAACTGCTGAGGAAGTACTAACGGAAACAGCATGAGTGATGACGATATCGCAACTTGTGTTAATGCCAGCAACGAGACATAATTTTTTACATTTGAACAAATGTGCCCGTATAAAGAATAAGTTGCAATAGGAAATGAAAAAATTAAACCGACAAACTAAACAAACGGCAATACAATAGCCCCAATTTACCGCCTTTTGGATAAGGCGGTTTTCATTTTGTCATTAATCAACAATGTAAATTAACATAGCCTAAAATAAAAAAGCCACGATTTCCGCAGCTCCTTAAATATATATGTGTATAATTATTTAATGATAAAGGATACAATCCCTAAAATTATGCATAAAACCCCACTTAATAATTGTCCGATCCCTGAGGCTTGTCCATGTATTAGAAGATTAAATAAATTTTTTCTCTTCTGATTCTTTCCAACAAACGCTTCATCCGTTTTCATTCTATATATGCCCCATAATACTAAGACTACTCCAAATAGTATAAACAATAATTTTAATACCATATTTTTGACCTCCATGATGTATGGTTTCTATATTGAATTTTTCTCACTAATTATTTTTTCAAACGATGATCAGTCAGTCATCTTCCTCAAATATAAAAACCTCTTCGATCGATAAGTTAAAAACTGAAGATATTCGATAGGCTAGTAAAACAGATGGATTATATTGCTGTTTCTCTAAAGATATAATTGTTCTTGAAGAAACACTTACTTTATCAGCTAGTTCTTGTTGTTTGATACCAAGTTCTATACGTAACTCCTTTATTCTATTTTTCATAGCTACTCCTAATTAAAGAACATGATTATAATATTTTTTGGCTAATAAATTCGTACTTGCACACAATACTATAATCAGAAATAAAGCAATATTCGTTGGAATTGCAAACCAATTTGAAAGAAACATCATCAGGATCGTCACCATCATTAGAATACGCATGGTAAAGTGTGAAGCTTTTCCTTCGATGATATCATCTCTTTCGTCATACTCTTTGGACATCTCTCGATCCATTTTTTTTCTATTCGCCTTATATTTAACGTGAGAAATTATAGCGAAAGCTAAAAATCCTACTCCTACCAACAATATTGAAATCCCAGAAACAAATCCTTCTGTTGTATTAGCTATCGTGTTATTCCAAATGATTTCAAATAACCCCATGATGAGAAGGGCTAATGTGCATATATAAAGCTCTGTAAATCTATTTTTCAAGCAAGTCACCCCTAACATCTCAAAATATGAAGTTTACTTCACGTGAAGTTAACTTCATATTACCCAATCTTGATGGAGTAGTCAATAGTTAATTTTTGTTGTGCAAAGGCTGCCCTGTGCAGATGGAAGAAAGCCCGCGTTCACCTTATGCTGGCGAATCGGGCCTAATGTGCCATTACTAGGGCAACCTCGCGGTAGCTGTCATAATGTTTGAAAAATCGCAGGATGATCTATCGTTACTATCCAACACCACTTTTCCCCACCTTCTAATCGGATAATCCTCTCTTCACTTATCCATAAATACCATTTAGCATAAGGATAAATAGAGATAAGAGGTGAGGCTGATGAATGCAAAGGAAGCGTCGATGATGCTAGGAGTTCACTATAAGACGATCATTTCTTTAAATGGTACGGTACAGTAGTAATAATCACATTTCTCCGATACAGTAAGTGTGCACGAATCAGTAAACTGGATTGGTTGTGTAGAATGTTGTGCCAACCTTTCTTTGGAATGAACTGTGGGATAATAACAGTAACTTGGTAATTTGATTCACTCGCCTTACGTTGAACGGTATCGATGAATTTAGTCAGTGGCTGAATGATGCTTCTATAAGGAGAGTGTAGAGTTACCAACCTCACGTCAGGCTGCCACTTACTCCATTTTTCTTCAAACAATCCTTCATCTTCTCTTTCAAAATGAACATGAACTGCAATGATCTGGTATGCTGAGAGCGATTTGGCATAGTTCAACGAATTCTCCACTACATGTGTCATACCAGCCACAGGAAGAATGATTATATTCCCCGAAATCGGAATAGCTGGCTCACAAGTTGTAGTTCTCAATTGGTCGGCTACCGCTTCATAATGCTTTCTAATTCGATGAAAGGCGTAAATGATAAGGGGTAAAAATATTAAGACGGACCAAACTTGAGTGAATTTTGTTAAGAAAAACATCATGGTGACAATAAAGCTTATAAGAGCCCCTGTTGAGTTAATGATCAGTTTTGGAATCCATCCTTTAGGCCTTTGACGAATCCATTTTATAATCATTCCTGTCTGGGACAGAGTGAAGGGAATAAAAACACCTACAGCATAAAGCGGGATTAAATGTTCGGTTTGGCCTTCAAACACAATAATTAAGATAATGGATAAAATGCCTAGCATGATAATGCC
>NZ_JBFUHJ010000247.1:0-7955 GCF_056402455.1 Paenibacillus sp. P4_A7
AGGGAGGGGATTTTTTCCTCAAGAAAAGTTTTATTGTAGTGTACGATGGTTAAATTGGGCATGGTCTCTTGTAAATACTGGGTTTACGACTGGGATTTGTTGCAGTAATAGACTTCATGGCAGTACATGCGTTTTGAAGATGGATTTCACCGTCAATGGTTCTTTACAATGGTTCATTTGTCGAAATTCGGGAGGAGTCTCTTTCTGCCAAATAGGGTATTCACACATATTGATTGTAAATCCGCTCCAATTGGGTGACGCTGGTTGAGATATCGTAATATCGGCATATGACCTTATATCCGTCCTCCACCAATTGATTACGAAGCGCTTCATCCGCCGCCAATTCGACCAATTGATCGATCAATTCGTTATCGGAGATCGCATGGAAACCATTCATATGAAATAAAATCTCATGATGGTTGTGTTTATCCACGGCACCGGCGAATCCGAAACGCATGGCAAATACCGGACGTTGACAGGCCATTGTTTCCAAGGCAGCACGGTCGCAGGCCAAGACGATGTTGGACATCGTGATGAATGGCCGCACATCGTCCTGGCTTCCCACGCATCGTATCCTGAGGCGGGGATGCCCGCTGACAGCATCGGATTCTTCCTTGATTTTGTTATAATGGGCGCCGTCACCCACGATAAAGACATTCAATCCTTTGAGTCGGTCGGCCAAAGCAGGCGCACAGCGTATTAACTGCAATACGGATTGTTCTTTATCGTCGGCCAAACGGGTAACAGCTGCCAGTGTAAACCATTCCGGATTACCGCCGAATTGTGATCGTGCAGTCGGTTCCAGCGGGGCTGAGTGAAACATATTGAGGTCGATCCCGTTTCGAATGATGGAAACTTTCTCCGGGTGTGCGATGTTGTTGATCAGCACTTTGGCCACTCTAAAATCTACCGCAATCACGCGTTTAACGACTTCAGATACCTTATAACCGGTAGTCGACCGATCAAGCCCGAAATCGTAATGACCGTGCATCGTCACAATAAGCGGTTTGCCAAGCGCTTCAGCTAGCTTTCTCCCCTTGATGATAGCGGTAAATGGATGCGCGTGTATAAGGTCCGGTTCGAAGGGGTGAATATCATGGAGAAGATCGTCAGTCCACTGGATATGTTGGAAACGATTTCCTTCATCCTGAATTTGGGAAAGAACCTGAGGGGTAACCGAAGCCGTGTACAACAAAATGTGATGTCCCCTTCGCAGCAGCTCATTGGTGAATGTAACGATATGCGTTTCCAAGCCTCCCATTACCAAACGATCTGCCAAAAATACGATCTTCATAGGGTTCCTCCGATCTTATATCTTTTTCAAAGCTTCAATAATTTCCGCCGCACGCTGCTGGTAGGTGTGGTGCTTTAGGACAAATTGCAACCCATTCTCGCTGATTTTTTCCCTGGCACTATCTCTGCTCAAATAGAAATTCATCAGCTCGACCGTCTCATCATAGCTTTCTGACCATACCAAATGTTTGTGATTTTCGAACATCGACTCGATCGCTTTCGTATGTTGGGTCAAGAAGAAGCCGCAGCACCCCAGAATCTCGAACGTCCGCATGGACTGCATCGTGCTGGAATCGACGATCGTGTGGACGCCGAGCACTATTTTAGCAGAAGAATAAACATCAACGGTTTCCTCATGAGCCATGAATCCTTTATAGTACTCGGGATCGACGTTAAACCGGTGTATCGGATTCCCCCAGTCCCATCCATAAACCTCCACCTTTTTGCCTTGGTCAATAAATGGCTGGATGATATATAAATAAGCCCGGTACCTATGCTCGAATATGTTGTAATTATTGCCGATATGGACAGCGTCCAATAGGGCATACTTGGGATTCAGGGGACGTTTATAGTAATAACTGGGATCCATCGCGAACGGGATGCAAATCGCATGATGTCCGTTTCCGTGATAGTTTCCCAGCATTTCTATGCAGGGGGTCAGGCTAAGAACGGATTGCTTTGCCCAGTCCATGGCCATTCCGCTGTTGGAGATCGGATCTTCGATAGCCCAAAATATATGGGGAATCTTCATCTGTTCCAATACAGGGAAAACAAATTTACGGGTGTTCACTCCGCCTTCCGTGAAGATGTAGTCTGGCTTAAATTCATCTATTTTCTTCAGAAGCCCTTCCACGGTCTGTTCCGGAACTTCGATTCTGGCAGTCTCCCAGCCATTCTTCTCAAAACCCAACTGCATCCCGTATTTGATAATAGGGGTCGGATTAGTAAACAATATTTTCAATTGCTTTCACCTCGAGTCTAAGTCTTAAATAATCAAGCCATGATGTTTCAAATAGTACTCTTCAGCCGCTTTCATTTGGCTAGGCCTACGAAGATCGGATTCTGGCACAGGGATTGGCCGATGGATGGMGACAGCATCTCTAGCAACCACGGCTTGATTGATTCCAAGCTTCCTTAACTCCAAGTAGAAAGCCGAATCTTCTCTAACAAACAGCGGAGGAATCTGGAGGTTGGGTTGCAACGCCTTCCGGCATAGAACAAGACAGCCCAGCGGCCCCCAATCCGTTAATCCATATTTTCCGGGTATGGTGCGAAGCGCCTCCCGTGACAGTCTGTTATCTTTGATTCTCATCTTTGATCCTGCAATTTGAATCCCGCCTTTTGGCCCCTTAACCAACCCTGTGAAAACACAGTGATTGGGATATTCATCCATGGCCGCTTGGATCGATTGAAACCATCCTGGAGTGATTTGCATGTCATCGTCCAAGGATGCGATAACTTCATGCCGTGATTTGGCGATCTCAAACAAATGATGGCGTGCTCCTCCGCAGCCAACTCTCACGTTGCTGATCTCCTTATGGTCATTTAACATAACCAGTTTACCGTTCGGTTTAGTTAGCAGATTCGTAAGGTAATCCCCCATTGGCGGACCCGCGTCGTTATAAACGTAGAGTACAAAGGGAACATCGATATATTGGACGAGATGGTTAATATTCAACGTAAGTGCTTTTTTTCGCGTTCCAATTGTTGTAATTATAATTCCCAAATGGTCATGCATGATTATTTTCATTACCCCCCTGTACAATTAACGGAGTCAATACATCGATTAATTCTTGAGCAGTGCGGTATCTGTTGGACGGCACTGAATCTGTTGCCTTTGTCAATATGGCTTGAAGCTTCTGGTCTTCGATCAATTGGCATGCATGTTTAGGGCTAAAGGGCGCTTCACCGATTAACAGGTACAAACAGACGCAAGCGGCACTGTACAAATCGGAGCTGTCATCCAAGTGGGCAGCATTTCTAGTCAGTTCTGGAGGCATATATCCGTCAGTTCCGCCGTTATGTGTACCTTGATATACGCCATTTTTGTTTTTTCTCACGATACATCCAAAATCAATGATTTTGACGGATTCTGGATCATCGTTCAAAGTCATAATGTTATGTGGGGTAATATCACAGTGAAGCAAGCCGGATTCGTGCAGAGCCTTAAGGCCACTCAGCACATGAATGGTGATTTCCAGCGCTGTTTTTGGTTCACGTTTAGGACCGTATCGGAAGTATCCTAATCGTTGTCCGGCATGATAATCCATCACAATATATCCGTAGGGTTCGCTAATGAAAAAATCATGCAGTTGAATAAGCTGGGGGTGAGCCGGACAATTTTGCAAATACTCGGCCTCTTCTTTAGCATTCGAAATGTTTCGCATTCGTTTTAAGGCAAATATCGACTGTGTGTCAAGTTCGGTGCCCATAAAAATTTTACTGGTATACCCTTCAGACACGGGCTTGGCGTTCATGTAGTATCTTCCGACTTTGATAGTATTCAATGCTAGCTACGCTCCTATCATCAACTCTTAGAAAACTCCTAAGTTAAGATATGATTTTACATTCCCGTATGCAAGGRCTAATAGGAGGGAAATATAGTTTTTTTGAAGTAAGGGCACTTGTACAAACCTAAGGCTTAGCTGTGAATATGATAAACCTACACCGAATGAGATAAAAGATGCGAGGTGACAAGGATGAAAGATATATCCATACTCATTCCATATAAACCGGATCATGGACATAGGGATGTAGCATTTCAATGGACAAGAGCCTATTACAAAAAAATGATGCCGGAAGCGGAACTGTGTATCGGTAACAGCGATACGGAACTGTTTTCAAGGTCCCAAGCCATTAATAACGCTGCCAAATTGGCAACTAGAAATGTGTTCGTTATTGCCGATGCCGATCTGATTTATGATCCAGCTTGTATCTTTCAGGCTATGGAGTTTCTGGAAGAGCACGCATGGGTCATTCCTTTTTCGGGAATACGTTATTTGGACAAAAACAGTACACTTGAGCTTCTGCAAAAGGATCCTGTATGGCCCATTGCTGTCCCTTCAATAATGGATATCAAACCTGAAGTTAGAGGCTTTGTTGGAGGAGTGAATATAGTCCCGAGGGAAAAGTTCGAGATGGTGGGCGGGTTTGATGAACGATTTCGCGGTTGGGGTGGGGAAGATTACACATTTGCGTATTCATTGAACACCCTCTGCGGGCATTACAAAAGAATAAATGCTGATATGTGTCATTTATGGCATCCCAGCATGCAAGCAGAAGGCAATCCGAATTACAAAGCCAATTATCAACTATATCGCCGGTACTGTAGGGCTGCAGGGGACAAAAGAGCGATTCAAAAATTAATAAATGAAAGACTTATCCAGTAGGAGGGATTCATATGGTTTCCATACTAACGAGCACGATTAGGCCCCAATACATGGAAAACGTGTTCCAAAACTATCAACAGCAAACTTATCAGGATAAAGAATTGATTATCATATTGAATCATGACGATATGAATATCGATGAATGGAAGGGAAAAGCGAAGTCCCATAATAATGTCTTCGTTTATCAGCTGCCGCAGCATAAAACATATGGAGACTGTCTCAATTTTGCCGTTGAGAAGTCAACTCATGATGTACTTGCCATATTTGATGACGATGATCACTACGCTCCCAGCTATTTGACGCAGTCGATGCAAGTGATGAATCGTTCCGGTGCCTCCGTAGTCGGCAAGGGAGATTTCTTCGTCTATTTCGAGATAAATAAAGCACTTGCCGTATGCCGCCATAGCCGTCCGAATACGTTCACCACTGCCGTAGCGGGAGCTACATTAGTCTTTAAAAAAGAAATATGTGAAAAAGTGAAGTTTGCCGCTTTGAATTTAGGAGCAGATAAAGGGTTTAAGGATATGTGCAATAAACTCGGGTATAAGATGTATGCCACAGATCGATACAATTATACTTGCGTCAGAAGAAGCGACGTGAACGACCATACTTGGCAAATAGACCAAGAGAGATTCATGAAAAGTTGTCAATTTGTCACGTATACGGACGATTACAAGTTGTTGGTTTCAAAATAAGACGTTCAGCAGACAGGTGGGGATAAAGTTGTAACACATCCCATTTTTCCAGATCCCAAGCCATTAATCATGCCGGCAAAGCAGCGACAAGAGATATATTTGTAATTACAGACGCCGATATGATTTACGATCCGGATAGTATTAAGAAATCAATAGAACTTCTGCACCAGCATGCATGGGTGATTCCATACTCCAGGATCGGGTACATGGATGAACCAAATACCACCAAGTTATTAAAAATAGAACCTGAGTGGCCTATACCTTTCCCGATAAAAACGAATATCAAGATGCGGCGAAAAAACGTATTGTTGGAAGAGTGAATGTTATACCAAGAAAGTATTTTGAAGCGGTGGGAGGATTTGACGAGAGATTTCGCGGTTGGGGTGGTGAGGATGATGCATTTGCCTATGCACTGAACACCTTGTGCGGACATTATGGACGAATGAATGCGGATCTGTATCATTTATGGCACCCAAGGCCGCGTGCTCAAGGCAATCCCAATTACAAAGCGAATGTCGAACTTTATAACCGGTATCGTACGGCATCCGGAAACATCAGAGCGATAGAGAAGTAAATTCAGGATAGAAAAGGGGAGGAAAAGGAGTAAGATGGTATCGATTATAACCAGTACGGTTAGGCCGCTTTACATGGACAACTTGTTCCAAAATTATCAACACCAGCTCTGTGAAGATAAAGAACTGATTATCGTTTTAAATAGAGATGATATGGACATTTACAAATGGAAAGAGAAAGCAAAGGTGTATCCGAACGTCTTCGTTTATCAAATGCCTGGGCACACAACATTAGGGGAATGTCTCAATTTCGCCATCGAGAAGTCAAACCATAGCATCATTGCGAAATTTGATGATGATGATTATTATGCTCCCCATTATTTGACTCAGGCGATCCAGGCGATGAAGGAAACCGGAGCACACGTAGTAGGGAAAGCGGCTTATTTCGTATATTTCGAAGAGAATAAAAATCTCTACATGCGCCGCAACACCCAGCTACAAAACACCTTTACGTCTTCTCTGGCGGGATCAACTTTGATGTTTCAAAAAGAAATTTTCAATAATAATGTAAAGTTCCCTTCTATGAACGCAGGAGAGGACCGGGAATTCAGACGTATGTGCATAAAAAACAAATGCAAAATGTATTCGACTGATTCATACCATTACGCTTATATAAGAAGAAGCGATGTGAATAGCCACACTTGGAAGATTGACAAGAATAAGTTTTTGAATTCATATGAGTTGGTTACTGTTACGGACTCCTACAAGCCCTTTGTTACCAATAAAATCGTATGATGGAATAAAAATACAATACGACTGCGAGGTGTTTGATATGAATAAAAAGCTTGCCGCGCTAACGTTTGATGACGGCCCTTCTATTTATAGCGAGCTAATTCTGGATATTCTTCATTCTTATAAGATTCGAGCTACTTTTTTTTGTGTCGGCTCAGAGGTGGAGAAATTCCCCTCTATGATTCGACGCATGCAAGAGGACGGGCATGTAATCGGGAATCACACCTGGAATCATCCCGATATTAGAAAGATACAAGAGCCGACGTTGCTGCAAGAGCTGCAATCGACGAACCATGCTCTTCATCAGATTCTCGGGTATACTCCCCACCTCTTTCGTCCGCCTTATGGTTATCTGGATAGTGCATCCTCGGCCACAGTAAAAGGCTCTGGTCTCACGACGGTTTTATGGAATGTAAACAGTAAAGATTGGTATCATGGTGAGGCTTCATCCATTTATAAGCGTGTAGTTACGAATCTTAAGGATTGTAGCATCATCTTACTTCATGACGGAGACCAGCATGGCTGTGGCCCAAGAGATATTACTGTAGATGCACTGCCAAAAATTATTGACCACTTGTTAAACAAAGGTTATAGATTTGTGACTATACCGGAGTTTCATTAAGCTGCTTATCATATCAGTCGTTTTGCAAAAAAACAATGCCGCAACCCATATAGGTTACGGCATTGCTGCGTTACCGGGCGATCGCTACCGTCATGCTTGTTCCCGGAAGACAGGAAATGAGTGGAGTGAAAACTCGGCGATCGCAGGAAGCTTATGATAATTGGAGGAACGATAATACACCGTTTTTCCAAGCATGGCAGAGGCAATCATGACATGTGCGCGGTCCGTCTTGATCGTATCGTATTGGGCAATCGTTTTAAGCCATTGGCTTAGGTTTTTGCACGTAAGGGAAATGTCATTATTGTTCACAGGGCGATCGTCAAAAGCCCGTTCTTTATCCGTCCGGTAGGCGTTTAATACCCCTTTTCCCGGGAGTTTGTAGGGTGAAAAATCGAAGAAAAATGCACAATCGTAGGCAAAATCGGCGTTGCACAGATCTTTGATCAGCCTATACGATTCCAATTCTCTGGAAAAAACGAGAGCTTTGGTCTTGGATAATGCGTCTTTGACAATATTAACGGACGGTTCGAAAGAACTAGGCAGAATAATGACTCGTTCAAATTGGTTTTCTATGACGGAAAGGTAATTCGGCATCCGATGATGATACGACTTGCTCCAACCCCCACAACCGGAGATGAGGGCAGTATGGCCT
>NZ_JBFUHJ010000248.1:0-7942 GCF_056402455.1 Paenibacillus sp. P4_A7
GAATTGTAGTGTGCTGAAGTTGTAATCTGTTCCATCCATGGCATAATTGAACCGTCTTTCTCCATGTCCATTCTGAACTGAAGCCCTTTTGCAAACGGTTTCAAATCTTTATCGATAATGGATGAGCCGCTTTGCACAGCTTGCATATACCAGGTTTGAGCCCATGGCTGCAAGAACGCTCCATATATTTTGTCCGTGCCTTCACCCTTTGTCATCTTCTTAGCAAGCTCACGGAATTCATCCCATGTCATATCCGCTTTCGGATAGTCCACTTTCATTTGATCGAACAGCGTCTTATTGTAATAAAGCATCCAGTTCGATTTGCGGTAAGGAAGACCGTAGGATTCATTTTTTATTTTCAACGAATCATAAAGGGGGCCAAAACCAGATACATCTACTTTATTTTCTTTGATGAAACCATCAAGCGGCTCTAGAATACCGGTATCGAGAAGAACATCCATGTTTCCTCCGAAAATATCGATGTCATCGCCAGAGGAAAGCTGCAGCCGAAGCTTCTCATAATATTGTGCTTGCGGAATCGTATCTATCGTTACCGTGATGTTTGGGTTTTCTTTGCGGAAGTCTTCGTATACCTCTTTGAATGTATCCAGATCAGCTGGCAATACCGTCATTTTTAATGCAACCTGCTTTGCTTCTGTCTTTCCTGAGGCTTCTCCATTCTTGCCTTTATTGGACGTATCCGAGCCGCAGCCGGATAGAAGCCCGATAGCGAGAGTACTCACTGCTAGAAGCGAAAATATTTTTCTCATTTTACAATCCCCCTGATCTTTAGTATTATGTGTGCATTACTTAAGGCACACTTTGATTATAGGGATCATCCTAACATCACATAAGGTGAATGTTTTATACCCCTATTAATTAAACCCCTCTTATCTGTCAAACACTTCACTGCTGGAAGGTTGTCCAAATGATCTACTTAACACTTTTGTTGCTCGTCTTAGCGATATTCTTTACCTACAAAAAATTGAATAATGTTTCTACCCGATTTATGTATGGCATTATTTTGGCGTGGGGACTGTCATTCACATCGTTTATTTTGTATTTAAGCAAGTTTAATTATTATCAAAATATCATCAGCTCATTTTTCAGTTTTAGTCCAGGAACCTGGAACTATCTCGTACTCACCAGTTTCAATCCGAATCTTCTTATCCGTCTGCTGAACGGTGGGGTGATTCTGTTTAACTTCTCACTTCTATGCTTCGCCGTATCCTTTACACGAACGTCAAAAAAGCTGCGTAATACTCGCATTTACACAGTCATTACCACTATTTCGGTTGCACAGCTTTTATTTTTCGACCCATCCATACAAATATGGCTGCAGATAAGTATCAAAGATATGCCAACTGATTTATCTGCTTTTTTCAGAGAAGCTGTGATACTATTGAACCAGCTATTTAAATACGTCAACTACGCGTATTTAATCGTTGCGTTTTTGCTCATGCTTAATTTTTACATTAATTATCCGAAAATCAAATTTATAAAAAATTATGCGCTCTACCATATTCTCATCCTTGCGCCCGTAGCTATTATTCATTTGCTTATTTTCTCTTGGGCACCGAAAAATCTTGTTATAGCAACGGTATTAACCGGATACTACAATTACCTTCAGCCTAATGTTGGTTCTTATCCATTTGTCTTTCGCATTTTTCCTTACTTGGTTATTCTCGCGCTTACCTTTATGATCTATATCATGTACCGATACAGCTCTATTGAAGCTTACAACAGGAGTCATGATATTCAAATCAAGAATAGTATTGATACCGCTTCACTCGGCGTCAAAGCTTTTACTCATTCGTTAAAAAATCATTTGCTGGCTATTCAATTCGAAGCAGAATATCTTAAAGGTATTCATACCGATAAAGAGTCAACCTACAGTCTTGACCTGATGCTCGCATCCTGCAGCAAAGGAATGGAGAGTATCACTTACGCTGCGAATAAGCTGCAAGACATCAGCCTTAATTTGCAGCCTCAACTGCTCAATGTGCCTGTCAATGAGGCTATTTCAAGACTGAATGTGGGTAATACTAACTTTAAGTTTACTTTAAACTCTGATGAGGAGCTTCCGCTATGCTATGTAGACACCCATTACATGAGCGAGGTTATTTATAATCTATTAGAAAATGCGGTAGAGTCTCTCTCTCAGCAAGATACAGGACAGATCGTCGTTACCCTCTCGGAAAGTAATAACTGGGCTATTATTGCCATCAAAGATGATGGACCCGGCATTGCTGAAGAAAATTTAGAACACATTTTCAGCCCTTTCTTCACAACGAAAGCCTCCGTTAATAATTGGGGCATCGGACTTTCTTATTGTCATAAAATTGTTATCGGACATGACGGGAAAATCATTGTTGAAAGTGACCCTGATCAAGGAACCACGTTTAAAATTTTTCTTCCAGTGATTTAATCAGATCTTAAATGGGGTGCTTGATTTGGATCAAAACATACAAATTTTAGTCGTGGATGATATCGAATCACATCGGCGGCGATTGGAGCGTATTATCGCTGCTTGTGATGATATGGAGTTAATATCATCCGTGGAATCCGGTCATGAGGCCATTGAAGCTGCAATCGAGTATCAGCCTGATATTATTTTAATGGATGTAGAGATGGAAGAACCGCTTGCAGGCATTAACGCTGCCAGACAAATTCACGAGCTGTTTCCACATATTAAAATCATTATTGTAACCGTTCACAAAGACGATAATATTATTTTTGCTGCCTTCCAGACCGGTATTATTGATTATCTTGTTAAATCCGCCGCTCAAGAGGAGGTCATAGAAGCAATAAGATCGGCATATCGTGATAGCTCTCCCATTCGGCCGATGATCGCGAAGAGCATTCGTTCCGAATTTGTTCGAATTAAAAGAACGGAAAGCAGTATTCTTTTTGTCATACAAATTATTTCCGAATTGACGCCTAGTGAACTCCAGGTGCTAAAGCTGCTTTGTGAGAAAAAAACGAGGAAACAAATTGCAGAGGAGCGCTGCGTTGAATATGAGACCGTCAAAAAACAAATGACAAGCATATTAAAAAAATTCAATATGGCTAGCTCCGCTGACATTATTAGTACGGTGAACGAGTTAAAAATCTTTGAGCTCTTAAAAAAGATATAGAAGTGTTTCCTGTTAGGTGTTACTGCCCTTTACCGAGCGTGTTTGCTTCGGCGAATGGCCAAAATATTGGCCGAAGGCACGAGTGAAGGAAGCCGCATCGGAATAACCCAAGCTAAGACCAATCTCAAGGACGGAACGTGAGCTTTCTCTCAGCAATAGCTCCGCCTGTTCCATGCGCAGCTTTCGTAAGTATTCAGACGGAGTGATCCCTACCTGTTCCGTAAAAAGCTTAGAGAAATGAGTTCGATGAATGCCAACATGGTCGGCTGCTTGCTGTACGCCGATCTGCTCCCGATAATGGGTTCTCATATATTCCAAGCTGTCTGGAATCCATTCCTTCGGCCCGCTTCTAACCGCTTCAACTTTTTCTTGATGTCCGCAAAGCTGACTGAACAACCGATACAATAAACTGCTGCGTCTAAGCTTATTGTATCGGCTTTGCTCATTTCCGGTTTGCAGCAATTGCTGCAGCGTCAGCAGCAACTCCTTCGTGATCTTCTTCTTTGCATACGGCACCTCTGGGCTAACCGAAATCATGTTCAGCAGTAACGATGATTGTGGACCGTCAAAAGCGACCCACGTCATCTCTAGGGGAGACTTGTGATCGACCATCCGATAAGTATAGGTATGCTCAGGAAACAGACAGAAAAAGCCGCCCTCACTAAGCATTATCCTCTCACGACCATTGTCCAGTTCTACTGCCCCGCCCCTGACAAAATGCAAACTAAAATAGGCAATTCTCTTAGGACCTGCGTGATAGCCCCTCTTGGCCTCATTTTGACCGATCCGAACCGCCCAAACTCCTGAATGAATATCAAATTCATCCGGTACGAAGTAATAGTTTTCTGCATATTCCTGTGAGTTTTCCTCCATGGACATCGTAATCACCTCTTACTTTTGGATTTTATCGATTCCATTCACCCTAGCATATATCCTACAAAATGCAAAGAAAAGACAACTGTCTGTAATTGTTTAGAGCTGATGAATTCCTCTATAATCAAGGCAAGATTAACTTGTACGTGAATAAGGATGAGGGGGAGCAATCTATGACTGCAAGTAAACGGCCTAATATTTTGCTAATTACGAGCGACCAACAGCATTGGAACACCATTGGAGCCTTTAATCCGGAGATATCGACACCGAACCTGGATAGGCTCGTTCAAGAAGGTACCACTTTCGGCAGAGCCTATTGCCCGAACCCCACATGTACACCGACAAGAGCTTCCATCATTACAGGGATGTATCCAAGTCAGCATGGAGCGTGGACATTAGGCACAAAACTGGCTGAGGACAAAGCGACAATCGGAGAGATATTGCATAATAATGATTACCGCACAGCGCTGATTGGGAAGGCTCACTTCCAACCTGTCAACGCAACCGAAGCCTACCCTTCCCTTGAAGGAAAAGATAAATTGCATGACTACGAATTTTGGAAAGCATTCACTGGCCCTTACTACGGATTTGAATCTGCCGAGATGGTACGCTGCCATACGAATGAATGGCTTGTAGGGCAGCATTATGTACTATGGCTCGAAGCTAAGGGGTGTACCAATTGGCGTGACTACTTCACCGCACCGACAGGAACAATGGATGACAAGCATCTGTTCGATTGGCCGATTCCAGAGGAATATCACTATAATACGTGGATTGCTGAAAGGACAGCACAATTGCTGGAAGAATACAAAGAAAAGGACGACTCCTTCTTCCTTTGGGCAAGCTTCCCAGACCCGCATCCGCCCTATTTGGCACCGGAGCCATGGTCAAGCATGTACGATCCTGATCAATTAACCATACCAAAAGGAACACCTGGCGAGCATGATGCAAATCCCCCTCACTTTGGTATGACACAACAGAAGAATCCCGATTTCTCTGCATACAAAGAATCGGGATATGGCATCCACGGCTATCATACCCACTTGCTGTATTCAGAAGAGGAGCATAAGAAAGCCGTTGCCGTCTACTACGGCATGGTTAGCTTTATGGACAAATATATCGGCCGCATTCTGGACAAGGTGGATGAGCTCGGCCTGAGTGAGGATACAATCATACTTTTCACGACTGACCACGGCCACTTCTTCGGTCAGCACGGCTTGCAAGCAAAAGGCGGATTCCATTACGAGGACTTGCTGCGCATTCCATTTATCGTGAAATATCCAGGTGGCGTACCTGCCGGACAAACATCAAACTCACTGCAATCGCTGGTGGATCTTGCTCCAACTTTCCTTGGATTTGCCGGAATCCCGATTCCAGGCGAAATGACTGGCGTCGATCAATCGGAGGTTTGGCGTCAGCCAGAATTAACAGCGCGGGATCATGTTATTTGTGAATTCCATCATGAGCCGACGACTATACATCAGAAGTCATATGTGAATGATCGTTATAAGCTGACTGTGTATTACAACCAAATGTATGGGGAGTTATTTGACCTTAAAGAAGACCCGAACGAGCTGCACAATTTGTGGGACGATGAGCGTTATAAGGAGCTCAAGTTTGAGCTCTTGATGAAGTATGTGTGGGCAGAGTTAGGCAAAGAAGCAATGCCAATGCCGCGCATTTCACACGCTTAATGAACCTAAGTTCTAAAGCTTCTTTTTGATAAAAGAAAGCCAATATGGCAATGAAGCTGAAGCATGGGGACGAATCAATCGCAATAATAATCGTAATTGCATACACAATTGCCACCTTAAAAAGGCATTCCCGGGCGCATTATCGGTTACTCCTAAAGCAAACAAACCTTTAAGCCCATTAATCGAGCTTACGCCCACCAAACTAACCAAAAAAAGAGACCTTAAGCACCGAAATCGTGCTTAAAGTGCGGTACAACACCCAAATGAAGAAACACCTAACCAAATAGACATAGTAAAACCCCCAACCTCTTACGGTCGGGGGCTGGGGACACTCTTCTAACTTCTATTGTTCAAATACCGACTGTGCTCTTGAATAGCTGCCCTTTATTGAAAAAAAGCAGGCAAATAACGCTTGTTACACTCCAACATCTCATCTAGCAGCGTTTTGGCAACTTGGACTGATGGAACGAGCGGGTGACTTGCCATCGCTTGAAGCGCGACTGCTCTACTACCGGTTATTGCCGCTTCAATTGTAAGCCGTTCGTATGTCTTAACTGCATGAATTAAGCCCTTCGTTTGCTCAGGTACTTGTGTAACCGACAACGGGATCGGCCCTTTGCTAGTAACGACGCAGTTCACTTCAATACTAGCGTTTGCCGGAAGAAAGTCGAGAACATGACCATTTAACACGTTCAAGGTTTGGATGTCACGTTTATCGTTATACAGCGAGTCCATTAAATTAACAGCTGCTTCGGAATAATATGCTCCACCTCGCTGCTCAAGCTGCTTTGGTTTTTCTTGTAGGTTAGGATCCTTATATAGTTGAAATAATTCATCCTCTACCCTCTTCACGACTTCCGCTCGTGTTCCATTCTCTTTCAGAGACTCTAGCTGCTCCGCAAGCATGGCGTCTGTCATATAGAAATATTTCAAATAATAAGAAGGGAGTCCTCCTAAACCTCGCAGAAATTCAGGATCCCACTCTGTTGCAGGAACATTTTTCGCCGAATACTCTTCCCTCTTGTCTAACAGCTCCGTAAGCCTATCCACTCCGTCAACTTCAATACGAGTTACCCAATGCAGGTGGTTTAATCCTACAAACTCTGTATAGATGTGGCTAATTGGCGTATCATATTTCTCACTTAACCATTTCTGAAGTCCGATCGGCGCATTGCAAAGTCCAATACTTTTCACTTTGGAGTGCCGACTGATTGCCTCTGTAACCATACCTGCAGGATTCGTAAAATTCAAGAGCCACGCATTCGGACTTAATTCTTCAATATCCTTGCAAATATCCAGCAAAACCGGAATCGTGCGAAGAGCCTTCATCATACCGCCTGGCCCAGTTGTTTCTTGACCAATCACCCCATGCAAATTAGGAATATGCTCATCCCATTTGCGAGCTTCAAGTAAGCCTACTCTCATTTGAGTCGTAATAAAATGTGCGCCCTCAATCGCTTTACGGCGATCCATCGTTAAATGAACTTCGATTGGCAGTCCCGATTTGGCAACCATCCGCTTAGCTAACTCTCCAACGATTTCAAGCTTCTGTCTACCTTCCTCTATATCAACTAACCAAAGCTCCCTAACAGGCAGCTGCTCGTACTTCCGAATAAAACCTTCCACAATTTCCGGCGTATAGGAAGAACCGCCGCCAATGACTGCTATTTTCAAACTCTCTCGCACACTCATTCTGATATCTTCCTTTCCACTAATGAATCTTACAATAAGCATGCTGCGTAACTGCTAAACCAAGTTGTACTCCGATATGGATCGCATTCGATTAATGACTTCCTCTGGAATCTTGTCTCCCTCAGCCTCAAAAGCCAGCCATAATGCTCCAACTACAGGTTCAACCTCAAGCTTAACCAGCGAAGCGTTTGGAGCACATTCTTTAACTGCCTGCTCAATGTAAGGATGAACAAATCTGCTTTCTCCCCGGGTAAGAACACTTCCAGCGAGCACAACATCAAATTGGTCGCCCTCCATGCTCAGACGCTTAATAATGGCCTGAGCTGACTTGCCTAACTCTTCACCCTGCTTTCGCAAAATTGCTATAGCCACCTCATCTTCGTGAGCCGCAGCTTGAAAAAGCAGCTTTACACTCTTAAGTGGGGGAGTCTTTTCGTGATCCAAATAATCGTTGAACATGTCGGACACGTTGTCATACCCAAGATCCTTCAATAATAGGTCTGTTAGCAAAGTCGGTATTTCACGGCCTTCCCATGACCGTATAAC
>NZ_JBFUHJ010000249.1:0-7915 GCF_056402455.1 Paenibacillus sp. P4_A7
AAACGGAAGAACGGATCGAACAACTGCTCGATCACGAAGACGATCTCGTTTCCTACAATGCCAGGCAAGCGCTGCGCCAGCTTCGCAAGAAACGCAAATAGTATTTGTTAAATGAGTCGGGAATCGATCAAACTCAAAGTATATTATTCTTTCTATAAGTGTTCAAAACGGCGGCCTATTGAGCTATACCAGCTAATAGCTTGTGAACATTTCTAGCAAAGTAATTTCGAGAATAAGAGCAGGAAGATGTCCAAAAGTATGCTCGATTCAATCGCTAATAATTAGAGACATTATATGGAACTTACAAAATGGATTTACGTTTGTATTATAAAGTAAGTTGAGATAAGGAGTTTTTAGATGATTCCTACATACGGAAAAATTGCCATTTTTCTATTTATAATAATTATTTTTATTGGAGTTAGATTTGCTATACAAATCCGAAAACATCAGGGGAAGATGAATAATAGTGAAATTAGTTGTTTTCCTGCCAAGTGGTGAAGGCTGGTTATACTTTGCCCATCCATGCCAAAATATTGTTGAAAAATTTATTTGGAAAATCGATCCTCTTAATTTACTGCATGTCAGAGGAACTACTTCATCCCTTTATTATGATGTAGATGAAGATCACGAGCTAGTAAAGGATAGTTATTTCGACAAAAATTCTGATGTGATAATTCATGAAATTAAAGTGGAAATTTCCGTCGAGTTTACCCCTCGAGGAGAGAATGAGGTTATTTCATTTTCTAAACCGTTATGGGGTTCAGACGATAAATTTGCACTTGTACATAGAGACTTTGATCGAATTATTCCGCCTTCATTTGATCTGTAGGTATATATTTAAAAATGATCATTGAACTAGTGCAGAACGATAACTTCATGATGAAGAGCAAACAGCTGCCGGTAATAATCTCGGTAGCCTGTTGTTCTAACGGGCAGTATTTATGATCCTTCCTTGGTTCATTAAAGAGTACATCAATAAAAAGCGAAGAAAACTTTCAGCAGCGACATTGTTACGCAAGTTATCAGCTCTTAAATCCTTATTCAATTATTTACAAAACCAAGAAGAAACTAAAGAACTAAAACCATATATAGAGCGTAACATTATAGCTAAAATCGAGTTTAATTCTATAAAAGGAGATCAGGAAACCATTGCAAATCGGATTGGTGGAAAGATACTATGTGGAGATGAATTTGAACAGTTTGAACAGTTCAGACAATTTGTCTCTTATGATTACTACAGACTATTGCACAAAACTCGTATTTTGTACATATGTCCATATAGAACTCTTTAGTGTCATATGGTTCGTATGATGTCGGTTGACAAGAACTTGATATCATAAATGACAAGAACTTGATAACATTCCCTCCTTTTTTTTCTTTTTACTTTCTAAAGATGCAAATAAACCATCATTCGAATATGAATGATGGTTTATTTGTTGTTTGTTGTTTCTTTCTATCTTAAATTGAAAACCTGGCTACGTATCTGTCGACGTATTTGCTAAGTTCATTATTTTCTAGTGATGGATTATCGAATATTTTCATCGCAATTCTCAAAGGTGTGTACGATGACATATTTCGTATTTGTTTCTTCATGCTTGTTGAATTTGTCATGCATTCATGATTAAGGTCATTTTTCTGCTGGCCTTCGCTTTTAAATACTTGAACTATTCCAGAATTTTTCCCAACATTTTCATCGTGCTTAAAAATAATATTAGGTAAGCTCATCTCAATCATTTGTTCAATTTGATTCCATTTTGGTGCAATTGCTCGTGTGGATCCTTCTTTAGCGATAGCAAGCCATTGATAGAAATAATTGAGGCACAATTCTGATGTATAGCGATTTATGATCTGATGCAACATAGCTCTATTATCAACATCAGAAATATTTGTCTGAAAAAACAACTTGTCCTTTATGTATTTTATATGTTTTGCAATTAATTGTGTCGCAAATTCCAAGCCGACGCTTCTACGCAGATTGAAGTCATTTAATTTAGGATTGTCTTTGTAGAAATAAGATGTGCGAAGCAGCGTATGTTTCCATAAAACATACGCATACGCATACGGACAAACCGGTGGAAACTCCCCCTCCTTATGCTTGCGAAGCTCTTGAAATGATAATATGCACATTAGATGATTCTTTAGATATTTGCGTTTGATGTACCGGTCTATGGCTTTGAAACAATTTATATTTTCGTTGTATATATCATCCATTAACTCAATACAACGTGTGTATCCTCCCGTGTTTCCTCGATTAGTATCTCTGTTATTAATTTTGTATGTGATTACTGGTTCAGCACTAAATAAATTAATGCTTACTGAACTTGGAACAAATAAAAAACGCTCTGTCACCCCCTTAGCTGCTCCCTCCAACCAGTGTCCCATTGAAGTGTTTTTAATATCGAAGGAATGCTTCCATTCTGTCCAATGTGTATGTGAGAATTCAGCCATCTTATAACCACATATGCAAGTGAATGGTTCATTCATTCTACGATCACTTAACAAAAACGGAATGTCATTTGAGCAGCTTGGGCATGTTCTAAAAGTTCATTATCGTGGAATGGACAGCGTTTAGTCATTATAAATTGGTGGATCCAACTATGATATCCATATCTCATACAATCGGGACACCAACGCATCCTTATAGAAAACCAAGTGTGGATGTTTTCATAAATATACTCAATTGGTTTTAAAATGCTTTTAATGTTTGTATTATTTTGAGTAGTGAGATCAAAACCCAGGTATTTATGTAACATTGGATGATCAAACCCACTTAATTTAATTAACTCCCTCCTCTTATCCCCTACTAAAGTTCCTCTGATTTGTCGCACCTCCCTACTGCCGAGTGTTTTCAACAAATCTGTACGCGTTATATGGTTTGCAAAGCATAATTTCTCAAAGTTTGACCAGGGCGTCTCGTAAGCATTAATCCACTCCGTTTTCCAGACAATCATTTTCAAGTCGCCTTCTTTGCAATTGCCATGTATATTTCAGATTCAATATAACCTGACCTTTGGATGGCTTCTCTCCATTGCTCCATAGTGAGCCACTCCGTACACTTTCCATTTGCGCCATTGATCTTTAAGGCATTTTCAACAGTGAATGCGAGATATTCCATTGGAAGTTCAACTCTCCAGAAAGACCGTACTCCTGTCGAATTTCTATAAAGAGGTTAAATAAGCTTTTCGAGAATTCGGCAATCCGTTTCCCTGTATCATATGCTTCAGGAAAGTAATACCTGGTATAAAACCAACCGCTGTCGGATGGAAACTCCGATTCATCATAGCTTTGGAGGACAAACTCCATTTCTTCCTCGTTAGTAACTCCCCTGAAACGATATTCTGACGGCATAAACCGACCGATAATGTGTGTTTTTGAATTTGCTAAGAAAAATGTACGTCGATCAACGAGTTGCTCCTGTCCGATTGATATGGTGGTCATTCTAACGTTTCTTCGTAGCAGTTGATTGTATATATCAATTAAACAATCATACTGCCACTCGGTCATTTTATGGGCTTCATCCATGAGTAATGCAACTCTTCGATGACTGCACCGCTCTGCTTTTTCATGCATCAAACTTACTATCTGATTCCTTAGCACAATTTCATCTTTCTTTGTTGAAAACCCATAATTAAAATCTAACAGCATATCTCTGAAGAACTTTTCGGCTGAAGGAACTTTATAGCTTTTACTATCCGCAACGAAAACCGGAATTTGATACTGTAAAACTTCAGGTAAATAATTGACAGCAAATGTGGTTGCCTTGGTCTTTCCCAGCCGCGGCCTCCCATAAACTATCATTCCTGGTGCCCCGTCAGTAATAATTTGGACGATTTTGTCCATTAATCTGTGGATTTCCAAGGTAGGAAGAACATAAACACCTTGTTCTATTGGATGAGCGCCAAATGGAATCATTGGCCTGATCAATGGAGTAACCACCTTTCTATAAAATTATCGTTTTAAACTTCCGGATAGAAGTTGTTGTTTGTGCGGTTTGGAGCTTTTCTTGCTGCTCCCTTGCTTTATCTAAAGCATCTATTTGTTCATGTTGCTTAGTTAATTCTTCACTTCGTTGCTTAGCTTCTTCCTCTTTGCTTTTGCGTATGACTTGTTGAACCTTTGCAATTTGGTTAGCAGTGTCTTTCTTCTTGTGCCTTGTTTGTGACAAAAGATACTCGTGATACACAAAGATCGGATCATCCCATTGTGTAAAATGGATTAACTTCTTTGCCTTCAGCATATTAATTGTTTTTCTTATCTGTAAGGAGTGAGGGGTTAATGACCACTTACCTGCAGCAATAAGCTCACCGAATTCACTCCCGTCTGGTAGATACACACGAATAGCGCGAAGATCATCAACGTTCACATGAACTGTAACCTTCGTGTTGATTAAATGTGCTGACTGCGCTAACAACTCATTTCGGTATTCGACCCCCATATATTCAATATAAGGCCGCTTTCCTGAATGAATGCTGCCACGAATAGTTCGTGGTTGTTCTACTTGTGTAAAAGTAAACTCTGACCGCTTGGATTCTTGTAACACTCTAGGTATCATCCCCTTATTAATTCGTTGTTCTAACACTTCGAGTGGTGAATTATAGAAATAGGAGCCATGAGGTGTACCATTATAATTCGCAACAACAACATCAAGTATTTCCTCTAAATGCTCGTATGTCATTTCATAATGTACAGCCATTTTCTCAGGATCTTTACGCCGCGGGTCCTTCGGATGACTTCCCGTAGTATTAACCATACGTTGAATGCTGCTTGTTGTTAAGGTCTGGTGAAACCGTTCAATATGTGGACGTCTCATAGGTCTATCTACTGCTCCTAAGCAAGTAGTGCAACCGATTAAATTACGAAAGCGTTCTCGAACCATTGTAGCTAAGTGTGCCTTTGCATTATCAAAATGGACAACATCCCATACTGCCCATTCTAATTGAGAAAACCGCTCTGAAGGATAACCACCCGTTGGCTGATAACTAAGACCAGGGATAGATAGTTTCATTTTAGCTGCCGGCATTATTGCTTTTTTAACTGCAATCATTACATCACTAGCGTTATATTCCTTATTGATACAAATGTGTGGCCTACCTATTACCGTATCAGTAGCACGATCGATGAAACTAAGGAACCAAAGTCGATCCAAGGTTAGAATTGCTTCATCACCTTGGTTGGTTGTTACTTTAATTACAAACATGCCATCTATACGATGCCCATCAAATTCAACATGTTGATAAGGAGTAATGGTTTGAGGGTAGTTTAACTGGCCAATACCTGAATTTTTTGCTTTTTGTTCGGCATCTTTTCCATAGCGAGACGATGCTTTGCCAAAATGTGTATCTCTTAGATCCTCTAGGTACCTGCATAATGTTCTGTAGCCCATATGTGCTGTATTAAAGGGATATTCATTTCGGGATATTCCGATTTCTCGGCATTTATCTACGAACTTTTTATGTATATACTTTGGCCGCATAACTGGCTCGGATAGCTTCTTTCTGCCAAAAAACAAATTTTCTATTTCGTCACGAATGAATGGGTAATTTTCTAGAAGTAATCCAAACTCCCCAGTCTTTCTTGATTCATTAAATTTGCTACTTAAAGGATTTAACTCGTATTTTTTCAGCTTTTTATTCGGAATGAGCCCACGATATCCCCAGGGTACACCATGAGAATCATATGAAATACACCTGTTAAATAAACGAGTTATATTAATTCGGTTAACACCGGTCAATTCGAATATTTCGTTAAGGCTTCTCTCACTCGCTACATAAAGATCAATTGCTTCTTTACGTTTCAAAAATACCGCTCGAGCATCCTCCTCTAACAAGGTTTCATCAACCTTCAGCCATAAATCCTGATCAATTTGGGCGGTGGATAATTCCCCGTTGTTAATGACTTTCACTCTGCTCACGTAACCATACCTCCGACTGCTTGCAGATAATCTTTTCATCTAAGTTGATATGAATTGCACCATGATAATAAAGCCAAAGGCAATTATCATGAATCAAAGCATAAGGMATTGTTGATAGTTCAGATAAGGTCTGCAGGCTACGGCGCTTATCATTAATATGTTTTAGCACGTCCTCAGCTGCTTTTTGTTTTGAAGAGTTCTTGATGAAGGAAATAATTTTTAATCGGTTCTCTAATTCTTGAGGGTTTTTTCTTAGAATCTTTTCTGTCAGCACTTCATATGTAAAATTGTTTTCAATACAATAAGCCATTTGCGCATTAATCTGGCGAAGGGTCCTTTCATTGCGAGGGTCATTCTCGTTTAACTCTGCCTCATACTTTACCTCGCGATATATTTCGGACCCATCATGATATCTAATCCACATATCAAATACACTCGAATGTAGAACGCCATCGTATACATAGGTAATTTCGGGGTATTGTTCGCAGTATGTTTCTACATTAGGGTCAGAATCGACTGTAACCCAGTGATCGAACTCCAGATCACTGTAAAGAGTTACTTCTCTCAGATCAACTTTGGGTCCCTCAGTGTTCCAATAATTACTGCCATACTTAGCGCTTCTTGGCATTACTTTCGGCTGATGCATATTCTCACCTCAGTGTCTCATTGCTACCACTTAGAAATGTTTAGAGTCCAAACATTATTGTTTATCATCATAATCAATAAACTTACAATTTATACAAGTTTTCTAGTATACCGATGAAACTATTTGTGCAAAATAGATTCATAGATTTATAGATTGGAGGAAACCACATGACCGAAGATGAATTTTATCGGTGGCTTGGACTATACCTTAAAGGGTTGCGAAAAAGTAGCCGGTTAACACAATCTGAAATTTGTCATACTTTTCATTTATCTAGGTCCTCCCTTTCTAATATTGAGACCGGGAGGCATCATTTAAGTGCGTTTGCACTTTATGATTTACTGACCGTATTGGATGAGACTTTTGAAAATGTTATAAATTCAATGCTTACGCTGCATCGAGAGCATAAGCTTTAATCTTTGGATATCCTCCTGGTATTTTTGAATTACACTTGGTTCGATCTCTTTCCCATGATCAATTGTCGAAGCAAGTTCTAATTGATCGTTGCCAAATAAAACGAGAAGTCGTGCTTCATTAACATCATAAAGTACCGGGATGAACCAATAACCTTGTGTCTCAGCAAATGCAAACAATTGGGATCTAACGAAATTTTCATTTGAATAGTAGATCCCATTAAAGAGTATCCCTTTACCTGTGATTGTAGCCAGTCCACATTTAATATCCAACATTGTCACTTTTGATCACCTCAATATGTATTATGACCATAAGATAAATTAATGATACTTATAAGTATCATTTTATAAATATAATACTTATACATCAGTGTATCTGTTTTAATCCATTGATTACACTTAAACTGAGGTGTATCTATGGATARTTCAGTACTAAGTTTGATTGGTCAACGTATAAGAGATCTGCGTAAACAGAACAATCTCTCCCAAGAACAACTTGGTGAACTTGCGGGCTTTCATTTTTCATATATTGGTGGATTGGAACGAGGGCAGAAAAATATTACCCTCCTTAATCTGGAGAAGATTGCTGAAGCCCTTAATGTCCCTTTAAACGAAATCTTCTTGTACAACCGGCAAATAAAACGTTCAAAAAGTAATGCTAAGGATATCACGCTTAATGAAATTCACAAAAAAATAGTGGGAATGTCAACAACTGATTTACGGAAACTTAATCGATTAATTGATGAATTCTTTACATAACTCTAAGAAGAAGAGCCTCCAGCGCACTTAATTAACAGTGCTGGAGGCTCCTTTCTTTTTTCACTTCTATTAGTTTAAAGGTTATAAATTCACCTCTTTTGGGGCATAGATTATTTTAAAAATTCTACTATAGAGGTGAATATTATGAAAGTACAAGAATTTAGGGATTTGGATGCTTTGTATATTAAA
>NZ_JBFUHJ010000250.1:0-7886 GCF_056402455.1 Paenibacillus sp. P4_A7
GAGACTGAACTGTTCACATGATTAGATGGGGCACTGCAAGCGACCAATTGTGTTCCAATCAGAAAGCTAACAGCTAATAGTTGAACTGATCTTTTCATTGTTAGTGAACTCATTTCTCGTGAACCTCCATACGTTAAATGTGTTACGCGCTGAATCGATATTATTGTATCATATATGCCAAATAGCTGTATTTGAGTCCGAAAGGTTGTCTGATGCTGTCAGGTACGTGATTTCCTTAATTTATATCGAATGACACCGGTGCGCGAAGGTCAGACTATTGGAGGAATACCGAGTAGGAAAGAGGTGTCCATGACAATGAAATTAAGCAGTTTATTAGTTGGCGGATTGATTGGCGCAGCTGCCACCGTTTATGTATCGCGCAAACGACCTGGTGCTATTGCTTGGGCGGCAAGTACAATGTCGGATGTTAGTTCTACAATAGTTGGAAAATCAGTATCGAAAATGATGAACGGAAATTGGAAGCAGGAGGCTGCAACAATAGCCCCAAAGCCTTCAGACGATACCGTCGTAAAATCAGGAGCCGCTTGGGATCAAATTGAGGCAATTGTCAATAGCGACCCAACATTAAAAAAAGAAGCGGATAGCATTAGGGCGGAATCGTCAGCCATAACACATTAATACAGATATCCAAAATGAGAATCGTAGGAGCGCTTTTGCTGATTGCAAAGTGTTCAAACGATTCTTTTTTTGGACCAATATTAGTGCATTCAACGGACAGACATGATAAAGTAGTTACATAGCAAGATTTGGTCAAAATGATCACATCTTACTAAAAATTTCATACTTTATTACAACAGATGCTGCAGAGGAGGATCCTGTCATGAAAATCGAACGACTGAGTCAGGACAAGATAAGGATTTTCCTGACGTTCGACGACCTGCTGGAACGGGGGATCCAGAAGGACGACATGTGGCGCGAAATTCCAAAAGTACACGAACTGTTCAGTGAAATGATGGATCAAGCATATAGTGAACTTGGATTCGATGCCAGCGGCCCATTAGCGGTCGAAGTATTTGCCCTCCCCGCACAAGGTATGGTCGTGATTGTCACCCGTGGTAAGATGCATAGTCATTCCGAAGATCGAGCAATAGAAGATGACGACACGGAAGACGAAATATATGAGATGGAAGTAACGCTCGAGCAAAGTGATATCGTGATGTACGCATTTCGGGAATTTGAAGATGTCATTTCCGTTTGTAAGCAGCTTCAATCATCGGATTTAACCGACGATGGAAAGTTGTATTCCTACAATGGTAAGTATATTTTAACGCTTGAACCAGCGTTGATTGATTCAACTCGACATAATGCAGTAATTGCATTGCTTGCTGAATATGGTGAAGCCACATCGGTTACCTACGCGATGTTAGAGGAATATGGCAAAGTTATTATGGCAGAAGCAGCAGTTCGAGAAATATGCAATCATTTTAAATATTAAAAATATAAGAAAGTATAGATAACCTGTTTATACACACTTATATAAGAATGCGAACAGAGCACCGTGCAGAATGAATTCATCTGCAGGTGCTTCTTTTTTATAAAACCAGTATTTTCCAGTCGATTTAGTGAATGTTAACTGCCAATATTAAATATAGATAAAGGCGGTGTTTCGTATATGACTGGAGCGTTGTATAATCAAGATAGACTCGATATTGATTATTTGTTCGAAATCTATTGCACCAACAAGGTCGATATACAGCTGGTTGCCTGTATGGCTTGCGTTCGATGAACAGCCTAAGCCTTTCGATAGTAGAGTTGGATGTGAGAAAGCAGGTACGAAATGCTATTACTTTCCGTTTTGACTGCCGCAGTGGCTCCAGGTGTTGCGCTGCTTACTTATTTATATTTAAGGGATAAGTACGATGTTGAACCGATTCATATGGTCGTGAGATTGTTTGTATTAGGGATGTTAGTTGTTGTGCCTATCATGGTTGTTCAAAGAGGTTTACAGCTCTGGCTTGGCGATCATACGATTCTATTCGCTTATGTGGAGTCGGCAGGTGTAGAAGAGTTTTTAAAATGGTTTGTACTTTATCATGTTATATTTAACCACACTGAATTTGATGAGCCATATGATGGAATTGTATATGCAGCATCGATCTCTCTTGGCTTTGCTACATTGGAAAATGTATTATATGCGATTTATTCACCGGCTACATTCGGAACACTGCTTGGTCGTGCGCTGCTTCCTGTTTCAGGACATGCTTTGTTTGGTGTCATGATGGGGTACTATTTAGGTAAAGCAAAGTTTGCGCCAACCAAAAAAGTGCGTTATTTTTTGGCCATTTCATTATTGCTGCCAACATTTTTACACGGAACTTATGACTGGATTATGATCACACTTAGGACGAATTGGATGTGGTTTATCGTTCCATTTATGATTGCGTTATGGATATGGGGCTTACGTAAGATGAATCATGCTAATTCTAGGTCACCTTTTCGATTCGTCGCACGCGAGGATGAGATTAAACTATAAACGATCCGTCCATACTTACATTATATTGCAATGCCTCATAGGATGGCATTCGAATAATGGTAGCCTATGCTTACGAAGTAAGTTTTGCTGCACGAAACTTTGTAGGAGGTACGTATGGAAGCGCTGAGAGTGAAGGTGACCATTCGGTGTAACGTGTGCGGCGAGAAATTCGTTCTGCGTGGACGACGAGAGAATGGCGCTGTAGATACTGGCTTTAAACAGTGTATCTGCAATAACAGCAATGACCTGGATATTGAAGAACACGGTGTTTTTTGAAGGATTGGCATATAATTGAATAGAAGGATGCATAAAGCTCCCTTGGGCAAACCAAACTAACACCAAGTTTTGCACAAGAAAGGAGCTTTTATGTTATGTACCGTCGACTCAGCTCAATTTTTTTTCCGATAATGACAATCCTCTTCATAGGTGCCGCTTATTGKGGCTATCAAGAGCATCAAGAAAAAAACATGATTTTGATCAAAGCGGAAAACCAGTACCAACGCGCATTCCACGATTTAACCAATCATGTCGAGCAGTTGCATCAGCAGCTAGGAAATACGCTCGCGGTTAATTCTACCTCTCAGGCGTTCCACCGAAAAGGTTTGGTTAACGTTTGGAGGCTGACAAGTCAAGCTCAGAATGAGATTAATCAGCTGCCTGTAACCATGCTGCCATTCAACGAAGCTAGTGACTTTTTATCTCGAATTGCAAATTTCTCGTACAAGACTGCAGTACGGGATTTAACAAAGCAGCCATTAACAGAAGATGAGTTTAAAACGATGAAAACCTTGTATGCAAACTCCGAACAAATTTCCAAAGAGCTGATCGGCATGCAGCAAGATGTAATAAATAACAAATTGCGTTGGATGGATGTTGAGACTGCTATTTCTGCCCAGCAGGCAAAGGGCGACAATATTATCGTTGACGGCTTCAGATCGGTAGACAAGAAAGTTAGTGAATATCCAGAAATAAACTGGGGACCATCGGTCACGAGTATGTATGAGAAACGCACCATAAGTATGCTCAGCGGGAAACAAGCTACTGCTGAAGAAATAAAAAAGAATGCTGCGAAATTTGCCAATGTTCCTGAAGCGAATATCCGTGTTGTTGAAAATGGAAAAGGTACGGAATACGCCTCGTTTTCCGCATCTGTAAATGATTCGAATAAAAACAATAAAATACAAATGGATTTCACCCAAAAGGGCGGTCAGCTCATTTGGTTTATGAATTCACGTGATTTAGGTGCTAAGAAGGTAGATTTGGACAAAGCGAAAGCTGCTGCTGACTCCTTCTTGGAAAAGCATGAGTTAGAAGGAATGAAAGCGATCAGCTACGATGCTAACGATAATTCAGGGACGTTCACTTATGTAGGCTTACAAAGTGGCGTTCTCATCTTTCCTGAGAAGCTGACAGTGAAAGTAGCGCTCGATAATGGAGAAGTTGTGGGCTTGCAAGCAAGCGATTATGTTTATGAGCATCATAAACGGAATTTGCCAAGTCCAATCATTACTAAGGCCGATGCACGTAAAGCGTTGAATACCGAGATGAAAGTAACGAATGAGCAATTGGCGCTTATTAAAAACGATCTTGGTGAAGAGGTGCTCTGTTACGAGTACACAGGCAAAATTAATGGCGGGATTTACAGAGTTTATATAAATTCAGAATCAGGCTTGGAGGAATCAATCGAAGAAATGTCTCCATACGATGCCAAGGCTGCTTCTGACAAATAACGATATGGCTCCTCTTTATTTGACATGTTATAATGACATGTGAATGGGGGGAGCCAATTTGTTGCCTAAAGTGAACCAAATGTTGTATTATCATGTCGCTTCTTCGGATGAACAAGAAAATGTAATCGAATACAAATCTCGAATTGCAGACGAGCAAGAGGACAGTTTCCTCATTGAAATTCCGATCAACGAGAAGACCGGCCGATTTAAAAGATTGTTTCTAGGTGACGAGCTCTCAGCTTACTTTCTATCAGAAGATGGCGTTAAAAACTTTTTTGATGCTCATGTACTCGGATTTAAAGAAGATGGTGTTCGATTAATAAAAATACTTAAGCCAGAACCAGATCGGATTACAAAGGTACAGCGCCGAAGTTTTCTACGTGTATCAGTTGAGCTTGAAATAGCGGTAAAAATGTCTAATTATGAACGTTTTATATGTAGGACTGATGATCTTGGAGGCGGCGGTATTTCGTTGATCTGTGATGGCAAATGGCCAGTTCAATCCGAGCAATCCTTGGAGTGTTGGCTGCTCTTGCCTTTTAAAAACGGAATCATTGATCATGCATCATTCACAGCAGAAATCGTCCGTGTAGTCGTGCTTGAATCAGGTCGTAAGCAAGTTATGATAAAATATACGATGATAAATGATTCGGAACGCCAAAAAATTATCCGTTTTTGTTTTGAAAAGCAGCTTGAATTTCGTAATCGATGAATAAAACGACGTAATCATTGGGAAGATACCCTGAAACAGGAAGGGGATTATCCATATGATTCGTAAGTTTTTGACGAAAAGAAGAACCCGCAAGCAACTGCTGCTATTATCTGAAGAAGTCAGCGCAGTATTGCGAAAAATGATTATAACATTGCTCATTTTGTTAGTTTGTTCGCAGGTTGCACTACAAAATAATGAGATAAGACAGTGGCTGACGGGTGTAGATCGGTGGGAAGGAACCCGCTTGAACTAGCACTCGGCTTTTGCATCTGTGCATATTGTGTGGTATAATTTTCACGTTCGCAGGCAAAGCCTGCTTTTTTCTTGAGTGGTTAGCGTCGCATTCGTACATGCATTCGGCCAGCCATCTCTAATAAAAGGGGGTTGACCGTATTTGATGCATCACGAAGGTGACAGCGATCGTATGAACATTGCAATTGACGGACCGGCTGGTGCGGGCAAGAGCAGTGTTGCACGTAAAGTTGCCGAACAGCTTGGATATGTATATATCGATACAGGCGCTATGTTTCGTGCAGTTACTCTATGTGCTGGACGTGCCGGAATATCGTCGGAACAGCCTATTGAATTAGGGAAGCTTGTGAAATCTCTAAAGATAGAGCTTGAGCCTGGGGAAAACGGGCAGTCCGTTTATGTAAACGGCGACAATGTAACAGATAGTATACGTTCTCGTGAAGTCACACTTCAGGTGTCACATATTGCCGCGAATGAAACTGTTCGTGAAGTGCTCAAAGACATGCAACGAAAACTTGCCTCTCGCAAAGGCGTTGTCATGGATGGACGGGATATCGGATCGCATATTTTACCTGATGCAGAACTGAAAATATTTTTAACCGCTACGGTGCAGGAACGTGCTCTACGCCGTTACCGTGAAATATCGAGCAGTCAATCTATTTCTTTGGAGCAACTTGAAACTGAAATTGCGGAACGCGATTCCTTAGACGAGCAACGTGACATATCACCGCTCATTTGCGCTTCTGATGCTGTTGTACTCGACAGCACCAATATGACAATTGATGAAGTTATTGATGCAATTGTTAAATTAAGCCGAACGAAATTGGCGGAGGCGAAGTAAACTATGTTATATCTTATATTCCGTTTTCTTTTGCGTGTCATTTACACGCTATTATTCCGATTGGAAGCAAGAGGTGTGGAAAATATTCCATCTACCGGTCCAGTTGTATTAGCCTCTAATCATCTTAGCTTGCTCGATCCGCCAACAGTTGGCGTCAAGGTTCGACGTAAGGTGCATTTTATGGCGAAAGAAGAATTGTTCAAAATTCCTGTTTTCGGATCTCTCATTAGGTCGTTTGGCGCATTTCCGGTCAAGCGCGGCGGAGTGAGTAAGGATGCAATCAAATCGGCTATTACGCTTCTTAAGGAAGGTAACGTAATGGGGATATTCCCGGAAGGATCACGCCATAATCAAACGGGTATGGCCAAGAAGGGCGCCGCTATGATTGCAATGCGTAGTGGTTCGGCGGTTGTGCCGGTTGCGATAATTGGGAACTATAGACCATTCAGTAAAATGATTGTTTGTTACGGAGAGCCGATTGATTTTAAAGCTATTATTGATGAATCATCACCTGATATGCTTGAACAAGTAACAGACGTCATTATGACTCGCATTCGCGAGATTGCTGCAAACAATCGTTAATAAGTGTTTTAAATGCTGCTTGCGCTCTAGGCGTTTGCGGATTTAAATAAAGTTGGGGTATGAACTGAGGAGGTTATTTCAAATGTCAGAAGAAACTAATGTGCAAGAATCCGTGGCGGAAGAAGTAAGCCAAGACGCTTTGGATAATTTTGTGTCTTTGAAAAAAGGCGATTCTGTTAAAGGTACAATCGTCAAAATCGAAGATAACCAAGCTTATGTAAGCCTTGGATATAAATATGACGGTGTTATTCCGGTTCGTGAGCTTTCTGCAGTGCAGATCGAATCCGCTTCCGAAGCCGTTCAAATTGGTCAAGAGGTTGAGCTTAAAGTAGTTAGCATTGACGATGAGAAAGAAAAGCTTGTTCTTTCCAAACGTCAAGTGGACGGCGAGAAAGCTTGGGATGAGCTACAACAACGTTTTGAAAGCGGCGAAGTGTTCGAAGTTGTCGTTGCTGATGTTGTTAAGGGTGGTCTTGTAGCAGATGTTGGTATCCGCGGATTTATTCCAGCTTCTATGGTTGAGCGTCATTTCGTTGAAGACTTCAGCGATTACAAAGGCCGTACGCTTCGCGTAAAAGTTAAAGAAATCGATCGTGAGAACAACAAAGTGATCTTGTCACAAAAAGAAGTTCTTGATGGCGAGTTCGAGCAAAGCAAACAACAAGTTATGTCTGCTCTACAAGTAGGCCAAGAGCTTGATGGAACTGTACAACGTTTGACACCATTCGGTGCTTTCGTTGATATCGGCGGAATCGATGGTCTTGTACACGTTTCTGAGCTTTCATGGCAACATGTAGCACATCCAAAAGATGTTGTTGCTGAAGGTCAAGCAGTTCGTGTAAAAGTGCTTAAAGTTGATCCTGCTGCTGGCAAAATCAGCCTTAGCTTGAAAGCTGCTCAACCAGGTCCTTGGGATACTGCTGGTGAGCAATTCGCTATTGGTGATATCGTAACAGGTACTGTTCGCCGCATCGTTACTTTCGGGGCTTTCGTTGAAATCGCTCCTGGTGTTGAAGGACTTGTTCATATTTCCCAAATCGCACACCGTCATATTGCGACTCCTTACGATGTTCTTAAAGAAGGGCAAGAAGTACAAGCGAAAGTGCTTGACTTTAACTCTGCTGAGAAACGCGTAAGCCTAAGCATCAAGGAAACAGAAGAAGCTCCTGAACAAGCTGCTCCTTCTGCTAGACCTGACAGAGCTCCGCGCTCACCGAAAATCGAGAAAATCGATAACCCTAATGTTAGCTTGAGCAATGAGAGCATGAGCTACTC